>NZ_JADHVT010000099.1 GCF_016783915.1 Acidovorax sp. | reverse complement strand
GTTCGGTGCCCAGCCTTGCCTGGCCGACTTTGCGGCCTACCACCCGCTGTGGTTCACGCGCCAGTGCGTGCCCGTGATGGCCGACATCTTTGCCGCCACACCCGCCGTGCTGGAGTGGATGGACCGCATCGCTGCGCTGGGCCACGGCCGTATGGAGAAGTTCAGCGCCGCCGACGCCATCACCGTGGCCGCGGGCATGGAGCCGCTGCCGCTGACCGACGACGTGTTCCAGGACGAGCACGGCATCCCGCTGGGTACCCAGGTCACGATTGCCGCCGAGAGCTTTGGCACAGAGCCCACCGAGGGCGAGCTGATTGCCGCCACCCGCACCCGCTACACGCTGCGGCGCACCGACCCGCGCGCGGGCACGGTGCACGTTCACTTCCCCCGCATCGGCTACGTGTTGCGGCCGACGGCGTCCTGAACAACAGCGGCCTTTTTTATCGCATCGCGCCCGATTCGTTCTGCGCGTTCGGGCGGCGTTGGTCGAAGCTGTGTGCCAGCATCAGAGCCGCCCCGTGTTTCATGATCGCACCCCATCATCCATCGACAATCCCTAGGAGACAAAAAATATGATCGACAACTTTGCTGGTAAAACCGCCGTCCTCACCGGCGCAGGCTCGGGCTTTGGCCTGGAATGCGCGCGCATTGGCGCCCGACTGGGCATGAACCTGGTGCTGGTGGATGTGCAGCAGGACGCGCTCGACGCCGCTGCGGCCGAGATGCAGGCTGCAGGTAGCCAGGTGCTGGCCCGCAAGGTGGATGTATCCAACGCTGCACAAATGGAACAACTGGCTGCCGATGTGGAGCAGCGCTTCGGCGCCCCGCACCTGGTGTTCAACAACGCGGGCGTTGGCGCGGGCGGCCTGGTGTGGGAGAACTCGGTCAAGGACTGGGAGTGGGTGCTGGGCGTGAACCTGTGGGGCGTGGTGCACGGTGTGCGCCTGTTCACGCCCATGATGCTGGCAGCAGCCAAGGCCGACCCCGCCTGGCGCGGCCACATCGTCAACACCGCCAGCATGGCGGGGCTGCTCAATGCGCCCAACATGGGCATCTACAACGTGAGCAAACACGCGGTGGTGGCGTTGTCGGAGACGCTGTACCAGGATCTGTCGCTGGTCACCGACCAGATCGGCGCCAGCGTGTTGTGCCCATTTTTCGTGCCCACCGGCATCAGCCAGAGCCACCGCAACCGCCCGCAGGACATGCCGGTCGAAAAGCCCACCAAGAGCCAGCTCATCGGCCAGGCCATGAGCGACAAGGCCGTGGGCAGCGGCAAGGTAACTGCGGCCGAAGTGGCGCAGAAGGTGTTCGATGCAGCGGCAGAAGGTCAGTTCTACATCTACAGCCACCCCAAGGCCCTGGCTTCGGTGCAGACGCGCATGGAAGACGTGATGATGGGCCGCAACCCCACAGACCCGTTTGCCGCCAAACCCGAGCTGGGTGCACAGCTGCGGGCAGCTCTGAGGGCTGAATAAGCACCAGGCGCTTGATATATATGTGCTGAAGGTTATTAAAAATATAGCAAATGGTTGCTGAGCTGGTCACCATCGATTCAGCGCACCAACACGCAAGCGGCTATGCGCTGTTCCCCACTGCCATCGGCCACTGTGGCATCGCGTGGCAGGGGGCGCAGTTGGTGGGGGCGCAGTTGCCGGAAGATGCAAGCGAGCTGCAGACGCGTGCCCGCATGCAGTGCCGGTTTCCGCAGCTTGCTGAAAGTGTGATGCCACCCGAGGTGGCCCTCTGGGCGGCGCGCGTGGTGGCTCTGCTCGAAGGTGCGCACGATGACCTGTGCGATGTGCCTTTGGCGCTCAATAGCGTGCCACCCTTCCAAGCCCGTGTGTACGAACTGGCCCGCCGTATTCCGCCCGGCAAGACCATGACCTATGGCGAGATGGCCGCCGCGCTGGGCGAGCCAGGTGCTGCGCGTGCCGTGGGTCAGGCGTTGGGCCACAACCCGTTTGCGCCCGTGGTGCCATGCCACCGCGTGCTGGCGGCGGGCGACCGGCCCGGCGGGTTTTCGGCGGGTGGCGGCGCGTTGACCAAGCTGCGCATGCTGCAGATCGAAGGCGCGTGTCCGGGCGGAACCCCGTCGCTGTTTGACTGGTGACTACCGGTTTTGCTGGCCTGTTGCCACCGCCTTGAAAACGCCTGCGCGGGAGGTTTGTTCGACACCGCACAGACACCCGGCCCCAGCCCCTTGTACAAGAGGATCAGAGCGCTGCCGCAATGCGGTGGCGCCATTCACTTGTGTACCAGGAGCCGCCCATGTCCCATCCACCTACCCTTGCCTCTGCGTGGGACACGTCTTGCGTAGGACAGCCAGCAGACATATCGCTGCTGGAGCTTTCCCACCTGGGTGAACATCTGGCGCACTGTGGCGCCTTGCGCGGGCCGCTGGACCAGTTGCTCGCCGGCGCTGCATGGCTGCAGGCCCTGGTGGCCGAGCATGTGGTGACCGTTGCACTCTTGGTCACGTTGCTGGCGGGGGCCGTA
This sequence comes from Acidovorax sp., assembly GCF_016783915.1. Classification (GTDB taxonomy): domain Bacteria; phylum Pseudomonadota; class Gammaproteobacteria; order Burkholderiales; family Burkholderiaceae_C; genus Acidovorax. The sequence goes on along the minus strand of NZ_JADHVT010000099.1, from coordinate 15,665 downwards.
TCGCTGTTGCGGTAGGGGGCGCGCACATGGGCATACGCACACCATGGCCCTGGGTTCCTTCCGCGCTGGACCGCATGCTCGATGCCCGGGCAGGCCCGGTGCTGGAGCCCTTGCGGGCCGAAGTGTTTGGTGTGGCCCGCTTCGAAGAGCATGGCCGGCACCTGGGCACATCCCACGATGCGGGCAAGGCGCCCTTTGGCCGCACCACGTTCTACCCGCGCCTGCAGAGCAATATCCGCGCGCTGCGGGCCGCGTACCGCTACCTGTTTGACGCGCCGCACGATGAGCATGCCATCAGCCCCGCCGCTGAATGGCTGTTTGACAACTTCCATTTGATCGAAAGCCAGCTCAAGGAGATCCGGGCCGGGCTGCCGCCGCGTTACTACCGCTCGCTGCCCGTGCTCAAAGACGCTCCGCTGGTGGGCCTGCCGCGTGTGTACGGTGTGGCCTGGTCGTTTGTGGCCCATACCGACAGTGCGTTCGATGAATCGCTGCTCGTGCAGTACCTGAACGCATACCAGGAGACCCGCGAGCTGAGCCAGGGCGAGCTGTGGGCGTTGCCCACCACGCTGCGCGTGGTACTCATCGAAAACCTGCGCCGCCTGGCCGAGCGCCTGGCCAGCCACAAGGCCGCGCAGGAGCTGGCCAGCCTGTGCGCCGCCCGCAGCAAGGACCTGAACGTGTTGACGCTGGATGCCGCCTGCGCAGCCATGGAGCAGCGTGGCGTGGCCCCGGTGTTCCTGGCCCACCTGGCGCAGTCGATGATGGGGCGCGGCGTGGTGGGCGGGCATGCCGCTGCAGGCACGCCAACGCCCGTACAGCAGTGGTTGTTGTCCGCGGTGCCCGACCTGGTGGCGTTGCAGGCCCAGCAACAGATTAACCAGGCAGCCGACCAGCTGAGCATGGGCAATGCCGTTACCGCACTGCGGCGGGTGGGCGCTGCCGACTGGTCCGACATCATCAGCCAGACCAGCCTGGTGCTGCGCGCCATGCTGCAGTCGCCCGTGTTTGCGGCCGAGGACGAGTCCACCCGCAACACCACCTTGCACGGCATTGAAAACCTGTCAGCCCGCAGCGGGCAGGGCGAGGCCGCGGTGGCGCAGACGCTGCTGTTGCTGATGTCGGGCGCAGACCGTGAGCTTCAGGATGGGCCTGGGGCTGAACAGGCGTTGGCAGGTTATTGGCTGCAAGGCGCCGGGCGCGGCCAGCTGGAGCATGCCCTGGGTGTGCGCCGACATGCCGCCGATTTGTTGTCCCTGTGGCGTTCCGCGGTGGGTCTGTCGCGCGTGCCGTTGTACCTGGGCGCCTTGCTGCTGGGCTCGCTCGGCCTGCTGGCCTGGCTGATGGCGCCCCTGTGGGGTGTGCAGGCGGGGCCCGATACCAGCGCAGCCCATCTTGCGGGCCTGGCGCTGGTCGCCGCCTTGTTGCTGCTGCCCGTGTCCGAGATCGTGGTGGCCGTGGTGAACCGGCTCATTGGCGAATCCGTCCGTCCCACCTACATGCCCCGCTACCTGCTGCCAGCGGGCATTCCGGTATCGGCACGCGTTTTGGTGGCGATCCCGGCCCTGCTCAGCAGCACCGGCACCATCGACCGGCTGGTGCACCGCCTGCACCTGCATTACCTGGCCAGCCCCGAGCCCTGTGCGCAGTTTGCGCTACTGACCGACGGTGTGGATGCCGATGTGCAAGACCTGCCCGAAGACGGCGCGCTGCTGGCCCACGCCGAGGGCTTGATGTTGGCCCTGAATGCGCAGCACCCGCCCACCACGGGCGGTACACCGCGTTTTGTGCTGCTGCACCGCGCGCGCACCTACAGCCCCACGCAGCAGCAGTGGATTGGGTGGGAGCGCAAGCGCGGCAAGCTCGAACAGCTGGTGGCAGCACTCGCCACCGGAGTATCCGGCGCCTTCATCGACCTGGGCGAACTCTCATGCCTGGCACTGCAGACCCGCTATGTGCTCACCCTTGACAGTGATACGCAACTGCCCCCGGGCCGTCTGCGCAGCCTGGTGGGCGTGGCCGAACACCCCGAAAACCAGCCCCGCCTGGATGCCACAAGCCAGCGTGTGGTGCAGGGCTACGGCATCCTGCAGCCCCGGGTGCTTGCGCCACTGCCCACGCATGCCACCACCTCGTTGTGGCAGTGGCTGTTTGCGGGCCAGCAGGGGCTGGACCCTTACAGCGCCATGACATCTGACGTGTACCAGGATTTTTTTGCCGAAGGCAGCTTCACCGGCAAGGGCCTGCTGCATGTGGCCACCGTGCACGCCGTGCTGGGCGGGCGCCTTCCCGCCGACCAGGTGCTGAGCCACGACCTGCTCGAAGGTGCGCTGGCACGCTGCGCCGTGGTCAGCGATGTGACGCTGGTGGAGGCGGAGCCCGAACACAGCGATACCGCAGCCGCCCGCCTGCACCGCTGGACCCGGGGCGATTGGCAGCTGTGGCCCTTTCTGGCCCAGGCCCAGCGCTGGGGCCTTTCGCCCATCAACCGCTGGAAGCTGCTGGACAACCTGCGCCGCTCGCTCGTGGCGCCCGCATCGCTGGTGCTGGTGATGCTGGCCCTGGCGGGACTGGGCCTGCCTTTGGTCAGCACGCTGGCACTGGTGGTGGCGGCCTATGCGGCTGCGCCCTTGATGGGGGCACTTGCGGGCTGGGTGCCCAGCCGTTTTGGGCTGGTCGGCATGCGTTTTGTGCACGAAGCATCGGGCGACCTGTTGAGGGCCCTGGCCAGTGGTGTGTGGCACCTGGCCCTGCTGCCGCAGCAAGCGCTGCTGCTGGGCGATGCCGTGGTGCGCACCGTGCACCGGCAGGCCGTGAGCCGCTGGCACCTGCTGGAGTGGACCACGGCCGAGGCCGCACAGAGCAGCCTGATCACAGGCCTGGCGGCCACGCTGCGCAGACACAAGGCGGCACCCTTGCTGGCGGTGGGCTGTGGCCTGGCACTGTGGGCCGGTGGAACCTTGGCACCTTGGACTTTGGTGGGGCCGCTGCTGGCGCTGTGGGCGCTGTCGCCGCTGCTGGTGTGGCTGGCCAACCGCGTTCCGTCTGAACGGGGCATCCCAACACTGTCGGCACAAGACCAGGACCTGTTGCACGGCGTGGCGCGTGACACTTGGCGTTTGTTCGAGCGCTGTGTAGATGCCTCCAGCCATCACCTGCCGCCCGACAACCTGCAGACCGCTCCGTATGAAATGGTGGCGCACCGTACCTCGCCCACCAACATCGGGCTGTACCTGCTGAGCGCCAGTTGCGCGCGCCGGTTCGGCTGGATCGGCACGCTGGAGCTGCTCGACCGGCTCGAAGCCACCCTCGTGACCCTGCAGGCCATGGAGCGGCACCGGGGCCACTTCCTGAACTGGTACGACACCGAAACCCTGCAGCCCCTGCACCCACGTTATGTGTCCACGGTGGACAGTGGCAACCTCTGCGCCCACCTGGTAGCTGTGGCACAGGCCTGCAGCGCGCTGGCGGTGCAGCCACTGTCGTCTCAGGCGGGCGAGCAGGCCATCCGCACCTCGCTGGCGCGACTGCAGCCCCGGCTGGGGATCCATCACCCCGGCATGCGCGGGTTGCACCACCCATCCGCGCTGAGCCGCCTGTTGGGCATGCGCCCACCCGACCCCGCGCACCTGCCCGAGGCCACGGCGTTTCGCGCGCTGCTGGCGCAGGCCCAGGACGAGCTGCGCAGCATGGCCCAGCCACGCCACCCGGCCATCGTGCACAGCCCGCCCACGGCGCATGACGAACTGCTGTGGCTGCTGGCTGACCACCTGGCCACGCTGCAGTCGGTGGACCGTGACCAGCAAGCTGCACACAGCGGCGGCGCATCCGAGGCCACGCGCCGCCTCACGACCCTGGCCGAGGCGTTGGATGCCCTGGCCTGGCAGGCCGACTTCCGGTTTCTGTACCACCCCCGGCGGCACCTGTTGCACATTGGCTACCGGGTGGACGAGCAGCAGTTGGACACCTCGTTTTATGACCTGCTCGCGTCCGAGTCGCGCACCACCAGCCTCCTGGCTGTGGCCAAGGGCGACCTGCCGGTGAAACACTGGGCGGCCCTGGGGCGGCCGTTTTTCGCGAGCGGCCACCATGCGGTGCTGCGCTCGTGGTCGGGCTCGATGTTCGAGTACCTGATGCCCACGCTGGTCATGGCTGAGCCGTATCACAGCGCACTGGGCGAAGCCGGACGGTCGGCCCTGCGCGAGCAGGTGGCGATGGTGGAGGGGTTGGGCAAAGATATGCCCTGGGGCATCTCTGAATGCGCCTATGCTGGGCGCGACCACACCCTGGCGTACCAGTACGCGCCGCAGGGTGTGCCGCGCCTGGCCTTGCGCCGCACGCCGGTGGGCGAGATGGTGATTGCGCCCTATGCCACGGCGCTGGCCACGCAGGTGGATGCCCGCGCAGCCTGCGCCAACTTCCGCACCCTGGAAGCGCTGTCGGCGCGTGGGCGCTACGGCTTCTACGAGGCATTGGACTTCACGCCCGAACGGCAGACCCACGGCGAGCGGTTTACCCTGGTCAGCACCTACATGGCCCACCACCAGGGCATGACCATCGTGGCGCTGGCCAATGTGCTGCTCAGCGGCGTGGCCCAGCGCTGGGGCACGGCGCATGCCCGCATCGAGGCCGTACTGCCGTTGCTGCAGGAGCGCGCCCCGCGCGAGCTCCCCACCTTGCAGGCGACACCGCCGCGTCTGCCGCTGCATGCGCGCCAGCAAAAAACGCCGGACCATGTGCGCTCTGTCACCCCGGGTGCCCACGCGCTGGAGCCGACACACCTGCTGGGCAACGGGCGCTACAGCGTCACACTGCGCGCCAACGGGGCAGGGTGGAGCCGCTGGCACCAGACGGGTATCACCCGCTGGCGCGACGATGCGCTGCGGGACGCACATGGCAGCTTTCTGTATGTGCGGCAGATGGGCTCCAGCGTGCCCGTGTCCGTCACCAGCCACCCCGCTCCCGACGCGCGAGCGGTGTACGGCAGCATCTTCCACACCGACCGCGTGTGTTTTGATGCACTGTGGCCGGGGTTGCGCGTGCACACCACGGTGTGGGTGAGCCCGGAAGACGATATCGAACTGCGCAAGGTGGTGGTGAGCAACCTGGGCGACGCGGTGATCGAGCTGGAGCTGATCTCGGCCTTGGACATCACCCTGGCCACCCACGCGGCCGACGAGGCGCACCCCGCGTTCTCCAACCTTTTTATTGCCGCCGATTGGCTGCCTGCACAGCAGGCCCTGCGGTTTGTGCGCACCCCCCGCCTGCAGACCGAGACCACCCTGCAGGCTGCGCACTTTGTGGCAGATACCCAAGGTCATGTGCTGGGCCTGCGTTGCCAGACAGACCGGCAGCTCTGGCTGGGGCGCAACCACACGCCAGGCCAGCCGTTGGCGATGCTGGACTGTGTGCCGGAGGTGCCCGCCACGCTGGACACGGGCTTGGACCCCGTAGCCGCCATGGGCGTGATGCTGCGCATTGCGCCCGGCGCGCAGGCCTGTGTCACGTTTGCCACGGCGGCATCGCCAGACCCGGCCACGCTGCTGGCCATCATCGACAAGTACCGCCAGCCCAGCTATCTGGAGCGGGCATCGGCCATGTCGGCCACATTGGCCAGCATCCAGTGGGCGTCGCACCGCCCGCACCGCGACTACCTACCTGCGCTGCAGGCGCTGACCACGGCCCTTGTGCTGACCCTGCCCAAGGTTCACACCACCTACCTGGGCGTGCTGACCGAAGCCCAGGCCGCCCGCCCCGTGTGTGACCGGCGCACGCTGTGGCAACTGGGCCTGTCGGGTGACCGGCCTATTGTGCTGGTGATGGCCGGATCGCCCCAGGGCATGGGCCTGCTGCGCACGCTGGCCCAGGCGCTGCGCGAATGGGCGCATGGCGGCGTGGCCTGCGACCTGGTGGTGCTCAGCACTGAATCGCACTCGTACCACATGCCCTTGCAGCGCGAGCTGACGCTGCTGCGCGAACACCACGATGCCGACCTCGCCACACACACCGGCCCGGCGGTGACCAGCCTGCGGGTGCTGCGGCTCGATGAGCTGTCGGCTGCACAGCTGGGCACCTTGGCGAGCCTGGCCCGCATCACCCTCCATGCCGATGGCCATGCCCTCATGCACCAGGTAAAGGCCTGGGTGGCGGCCCATGGGGTGTCCATGGCCAGCCCTTGGCGTGGCGGTGCCACGGACGAAGTACCCACGCACCAGGGCAGCGCCCAGGTGCTCGCGCCGGTGGGCGGTTTTGCAGCTGCGACCGGTACCTTTGGGTTTGAGGTGTCGGCAACGCTGCGGCCTGCCAAACCTTGGGTCAATGTGCTGGCCAATGCGCAGCTGGGGGCCATGGTGTCGGAAACTGGCGCGGGCAACACCTGGGCGCTCAACAGCCGCCTGAACCAGCTCACCGCCTGGTCGAATGACCCGGTGGCTGACCCGCCCGCCGAATGGCTGTTGTTGCAGGACCGCCGCACGCGCGAGGTGTGGAGCCTGACGCCCTCGGCCTGGGGTGCAGCCGACGCGGTTTACCGCGTGGAGCACGCCCAGGGCACCACCCTCATCCGCCACCGCAGAGGCGCACTGGAGGTGGAGGTGCGCTGGTGTGTGGACCCCGTCACCGCCATCAAGCAGGTGTTTGTGCAGGTGCGCAACCTGGGCAATCGGCGCGAGCACTTGCGCCTGGTCGGCATGGTGGAGTGGATGATGGGCGAAAAGCGCGGCGACCGCGCCACGCTGTCCACCGCCCCGTGTTTTGCACCACTGCCCGATGGCCGCTTGCTGGGCCTGCTGTGCACACAGAACGAGGCGGCTGCGGGCTTTGGCGGGGGTACAGCCTTTTTCTGCGAGGCCTCGGCCGGGCCGGGTACGGACGACCGTGTCAACGACAGCATGGACTGGACCTGCGACCGCCGCGAGTTTTTCGATGCGCAGGGTGATCTGGTGGTGCCCCTGCAGCTGGGGCAGCGCAGCGGTTTTGGGCTGGACCCTTGTGCAGCGTTGTCGCGTTTGGTGACTTTGCGGGCCGGGGCGGCGTTTGAGCGCGTGTACCTGATGGGTTACGCCCCCACCGAGGCTGCCGCACGCACGCTGGGTGCCGAGGCCATGGCCGTGGCGGCCCGCATGCGGGAGAAGGCGACCCTCGACCAATGGAATCTGTTGCTGGGCGCGACGCAGGTGACCACGCCCGACCCGCTGTTCGACGTGCTGGTCAACCGCTGGCTGCTGTACCAGACGGTGTCTTCACGCCTGTTTGCCAAAGCGGGCTTTTACCAGGCCGGCGGTGCCACGGGCTACCGCGACCAGTTGCAGGATGCCATGGCGCTGGCCTGGGCGCAGCCGGGCGCCTTGCGTGCGCAGATTGTGCTGTGCGCATCGCGCCAGTTTGCAGCGGGCGACGTGCAGCATTGGTGGCACACGCCGGGCGGTGCGGGGGTGCGCACGCATTTCTCGGACGACCTGTTATGGCTGCCCTTTGCCTGCGCCCACTATCTGGAACGCACTGCGGACCACAGTCTGCTGGAGGAACAGGTGGCGTTCCTTGAGGGCTCGGCGATTCCCGAAGGGGCGGAAGACATCTACGAGGCCCCCAGCGCCAGCGCCACCATGGCCAGCGTGTACGAGCATGCCGCCCGCACCATCGACCGCAGCCTGCGCACTGGCACGCACGGCCTGCCGCTGATGGGTGGCGGTGATTGGAACGACGGCATGAACCGTGTGGGCGATGGTGGCCGCGGCGAATCGGTGTGGCTGGCGTGGTTCTTGTGTGCCATCGTTGCTGACTGGATCCCGATCGCCCGCGATCAAGGCGATGGGGAACGCGTGCAGCGCTGGGACACCGCATTGACCGGCTGGCGCACAGCATTGGAAAACCAGGCATGGGACGGCGACTGGTACCAGCGTGCCTTTTTTGATGACGGCACGGCTCTGGGCAGCCACACGCGGGACGAGGGCCGGATTGACCTCATCGCCCAGGCCTGGGCGGTGCTCTCGGGCGCTGCTCCGCCAGAGCGGCAGCGCGAGGCGATGGATGCGGTCGAGGCGCACCTGGTCAACCCCGCAGCAGGCTTGATCCAGCTGCTGGCGCCCCCGCTGCGCCACGCCGCACCCAGCGCAGGCTATATCCAGGCCTACCCGCCCGGCGTACGCGAGAACGGCGGGCAGTATGCCCATGGCGGTGTCTGGGCCTTGATGGCCGCTGCAGAACTGGCCTTGCAGGAGCCTGCGCACCCCGGTGCATTTGACGTGCCCTACCGCTATTTCACCTACCTGAGCCCGGCGCACCGGGCCCAGCACCCCATCTGGGGGCCGGTGTATGCCGTCGAGCCCTATGTGATGGCGGCCGACATCTACAGCCAGCCGCCCTATGTGGGGCGTGGCGGCTGGAGCTGGTACACCGGCGCGGCGGGCTGGCTGCACCGGGCAGCGGTGGAGTCCATTCTGGGGCTGCAGATGCGGGCGCGGGAGCTGTTTTTCACTCCGTGCCTTCCGTCACACTGGCCGGGTGCGGAATTGACGCTGGTGCGTACAGGGCGTACGCTGCGGTTTGTGCTGGTGCGCGTTGCCACAGGAGCCTCTGCGGTCTTGCCGTTGAACGTTCCACCGGACGCCCGATGGTTGCAGATTGGCGAGCGGCTGCGCTGGGGTGACGGGCCCGATTCCCAGTGTTTTGTGATTCCGTTGCCTGGTCCAGGTGATGCGCAGAGTGCCTCTCTTGTGGACTCGCAGCACACCTTGACATCGGTCATTTGGTAATTGTGTGTATGTACGATACCGTACAGACCTTGTACGGCGCGCTGCAACAAACTTGCGGCATGTCCAGGCGGCAGGCAGGGCCGCAGGGGCCATGCACCGCGATACACCAAGGTGCCACCATCAAACGCTCCAATATTCCCCTTCAAAACCAGTTGCTGGCAGCCTTGCCTGAGCCAGATCTGCAGCGCTGGCTGCCATTGCTGGAACCTGTAGAGCTGGCGTTGGGACAGGTGCTGTACGAGTCGGGCGCGGCTATGCCGCATGTGTACTTCCCCACCAGCGCCATCGTGTCGCTGCTCTATGTGCTGGAGGACGGCGCGTCTGCGGAGATTGCAGTGGTGGGCTTTGAGGGGCTGGTAGGCATATCGATCTTCATGGGCGGGGGGTCCACGCCCAGCCGGGCGGTGGTACAGAGTGCGGGGACGGGTTTTCGGTTGCGTGCGGATGTGATCAAGGCCGAGTTTGAACATGCAGGCCCGGTCATGCACCTGTTGCTGCGCTATACCCAGGCTCTCATCACCCAGATGGCACAAACCGCCGTGTGCAACCGACACCACTCGCTGGACCAGCAACTGTGCCGCTGGCTGCTGCTGAGCCTGGACCGCCTGCCCAGCAGCCAGTTGATCATGACGCAAGAGTTGATCGCCAACATGCTGGGTGTGCGGCGCGAAGGCGTGACCGAGGCTGCACTCAAGCTGCAGCGGTCGGGGCTCATCAGCTATGCGCGCGGGCACATCAACGTGCTGGACCGCGCGGGGCTGGAGCGCCGTACCTGCGAGTGCTATGAGGTGGTCAAGAAGGAATACGACCGACTGCTGCCAATGGTCATGGCTAGCTAAGGCCGCGACCTGGCAGCCGGTGTGAACTGGCCCAACTCCGATTCTGCGGAGCAAGGGGGCGCACATGGCCTGCACCCTGTGTGCGCTGGCAGACGGTCATACCGCACAAAGCCGCCCACACTGGGCTACACCTTGCGCAAGGCAAGGCATTGCGCAGGGGTCCTGGCGCTGCTCTCCCTTGCAGTGCGGACAGCAGCCCGAGGCCCCGCGATGCAACACAAAAACAATACCCTTCTGCAACAACTGCCGACCGCGGCGCGCGAGCGTTTCCTGCAGCACTGCGAGCCTTTCGAACTGGTGCTGTCGGCCGAACTGAGCACCCGGGGCCGACCGCTGGCGCATGCACATTTTCCGACCGAAGGTTTTTTGTCGCTGGTCATTGATGTGGACAGCCACCCTCCGCTGGAGGTGGGCATGGTGGGGGCAGAGGCCATGCTGGGCTCGGAACTGATCCTGGGCCTGGCGGCCACGCCGTGGCGGGCCCTGGTGCAGGGGGCTGGGTCCAGCTGGCGCATTGGCGCCAAACAGTTGCGCACGCAGATCAACGCGATTCCCGAATTGGAGGCCTTGCTCCAGGCCTGCCTGCTGGCGCGCCTGCACCAGCAGACGCTGGCGGCGGCATGCCAGCGCTACCACCAGATTGCGCCGCGCCTGGCGCGCTGGCTGTTGATGATGCAGGACCGATCGCATTCAGAGTGTTTTCACGTCACCCAGGAATTCATGGCCCTGATGCTGGGCGTGCGCCGCGTGGGCGTGACCGAGGCGGCAGGGCATTTTCAGGATGCAGGTCTTATCGCCTACCACCGGGGAGAACTCACCGTGCTCAACCGCAAGGCCTTGGAGGCTGAGGCCTGCAGTTGTTATGCGGCCGACAAGGCGATCTACCAGCGGCTGTTGTTGCCGCGTGGCGGCCGATAACGGGTGGAGTGGTGGGCCCTGGCCTCCGTCTGGGCCTCGCGCTGCGACAAGCCAGGTGGGACCTGTCGCGCCGCACGGGTCAGCGCTTGATCTGCAGCTCGTCCTGGATGCTGCCAATGCCCAGTACGCTGTGGGCCAGGCGCACCCAGCGGCTCAGGCGCGGCATGCCTTGGGCAGGGGTGTCGGTGGCAGGGTCGGGCTCCTGTGCGAGGGGAACAGGCTCGGCGGTGGCATACACCGCGCTAGCAGGGTCGGAGGGCTCGTCGGCAATGGGGTGGGGTGGCTGGGGTTCCTGGTACAGCTGGCTGGGTAGCGCATCCAGCAATTGCCTGGCGCGCAACGCAGCCAGGTCCGGGGTGTGGCCCTGGCGCACCGCCAGCGCGGGTGCTGCACCGGTCGAGAACATGAAGCTGTCCACTGAATTCACGCCGGGTACCGTTTGCGCCACAAACACGGCCAGGTCAATCTGCGTGGGGTCTGCGGCCATGCCACTGAGCAGCACCACGCCCTGGTGCGATTCCACGCTGATGTTGTAGCTGTTGACCACTGGCGAGAGGATGAGCGCGGCCCGCACCCTTGAGGTGATCACTCCGTCTTCCAGGTAAGCCACTGGCGAGGGGCTGGCGGGCGCCCACTGGGTCACCATGTCGCTGCGCTTGCAGCCCAGCAGCGGCAGCAGTGTAAGCACCACCAGCACCGTGCAGAGGCTCCGGGGCAGCACATGGTGAGTGGGGTGGGATGTCAGGTGGCGCATGGTGAAACAGTCCCTTGAAAAGCCCGGCCACCCAGGCGGAGGCCGTTGTCTGCACTGTGCGCTTGCAGCGCTGTGCCTGTCTGTTCGTAACCGTACCCACCGGTGTGTGAGTATCTGTTGCGTGCCGGAAAGACAGACCACAGGTGTCAGATCAGGCTGGCTGCTCGGAGTGGTCTGCGCTGTTGGTGTTGACGGCGTTGATGGCCTTGAGCGTTGTCCCAAACGCGTACCCGCAGCGCTCGCGTTTGGCGGCATACATGGCCGCGTCGGCACAGGCCAGCAGGGCGTCCACCTGCGTGCCATGCTGGGGGCAGATGGCTACCCCGATGCTGGGGCGTACCAGAAGTTGCAGTTGGGCTATCTTCATGGGGCAGCACACCGCATGCAGCAGCTTGGCGCACAGCTGGTGCAGTGGCGCTGCGTCCGACACGCCCAGCAGCAGGCAGGCAAACTCATCGCCACCCAGGCGCACCACCAGGTCGCCCTGGCGCACGGCAGCGCTCAGGCGGGCGGCTGTGATGCGCAGTACCTCGTCACCCACGCCGTGGCCGTGTGTATCGTTCACGGCCTTGAAGTTGTCCAGGTCGATGAACAGCACCGTCGGCCCGGGCTGTAGGGGGTGCCGTTGGCCCAGCAGGTCATCCAGGCGCTCCAGCAAATGGCGCCGGTTGGGCAGGTCGGTCAACTCGTCGTGCAGCGCCTGGTGCCGCGCCTGGCGCTCGCCGTTGCGCACGCGGTCCAGATCGGCCAGGGCCTGGGCCAGCGCCGCCTGGGTGCCTTGCACTGTGCGCTCCAGGGCCCGGCGTTCAGCGGCTTCACGCGCTATCACCTGCTGCATCTGCTGCATGGCCGCCACGCAGGTGTTCACACTGGGCTCTGCAGGGCGTTGCTTGGCATGTGACGGGGACGCCACCCACACCCTGCCGCGCTGTGTGTTGGAGCCCTCTGCCCACTGTGCTGGCAGTGCGCGCAGCCACAGCTTCCATCGCTGCACTTGTTCTGCGGTGGGCCACGGAGCCGCCAAGCCCTTGCCCCACACCCATGGTCTTTGCTTGCTGTCCATACGCTTCTTCAGGTGTTTCCGCCTTGCGGCGCGAGGGCGGGGTGGGTCACAACACCGGCGCCGCACCGGTGTGTCTGTCCTAACCAGATCAAGCCTCAGGCGGTCCTGCCTGGGCGCCTGAGCGGGTGATTGCTGACAGTGTGCGAGTTTGCGTGCTGAGCGGTGCGCGCACTGTCTGGCACCGCACATAAATGTGGCACGCGGCGGTGGCCCAGGCAGTGTTGCAAGTGTTACATTTGACTGGGGCGCTGGCTGCCTAGGGCGCAGCGCTTTTGCACAGTGTCGTCAGGCCGTCGTACCCGCACCTTCCGTCCCCGCCAAGGAACCGTCGCATGTCACCAGAACGCCAACGGCTCATCCGCATGCTGTTCGACGAGTACATCGAGATGTATGCCGGGCGCGATGTACGGTTGCTGGAGCGGTTCAGCGAGAATTTCAGCGGGTTTGCCGGCAGTAGCGACAAGCTCATCAAGACCCGCAACGAGTGGGTGGACGTGACACTGCTCGATTTTGCGCAGGTGCCCGGCCGCATCGAGATCGAGGTGCTCGACCTCTTCCCGCAGGAGCTGGGGGTGGATGTGCTGGCGGTCACGGCGTTCTTTCACATCCACCTGCCCAACTCCGACCCGCTGTTTGCCCGAGAGACTGCGCGCCTGGTGCTGGTGTTCCGGCAGGAGGCCGAAGACTGGAAGATTGCGCACAGCGGCATCTCCATCCCGTACGGACTGGCGCGCGACGGCGAGGTGTACCCCGTCAGCCGTCTGCAGCAGCGCAACCAGGAGCTGCAGGCGCTGGTGGATGAACGCACCCATGCACTGGCCCAGGCCAACAACCAGCTGCAACTGCTCAGCAACACCGATGGCCTCACGGGCATTGCCAACCGCCGCCACTTCGATCAGACCCTGGCGCACGAATGGGCGCGCGCTCAGCGGGCTCATTCTCCGGTGTCCTTGATCATGCTGGACGTGGACGTGTTCAAGCACTTCAATGACCACTACGGCCATCTGGCGGGCGACGCTTGCCTCAAGTCCTTGGCCTTGACCCTGGCCCAAACCGGTGGGCGCCGTGATGGCGACGTGGTGGCTCGTTTTGGTGGTGAGGAGTTTGTGGTGCTGCTGCCTGGTGCCGATGCATCCGCAGCGCTGCAGATGGCCCAATACATTCAGCAGGCCATCCATGCGCTAGCGCTGCCGCACGAGGGCGCTCCATGGGGCATCGTGACGGTGAGCTTCGGTGTGGCCACCATGGCGCCGCAGCGTGAGCAACTGGCCGAAGAACTGGTGCGGCGCGCAGACCGCGCGATGTACCGCGCCAAGCAAGGCGGGCGCAACCGCATTGAGCAGGCGCTGGAGTTGTAGTTCCGGTGGCGGTGTTACACCGTCGCTTGCTTAGCGATTTCTTCCGCCAAGCCTCGCACCGTGAGCGGCGCGCAGCCTTCAGCATGGTTGCTGATGGTTAAGAAGGCGTTCTGTCCTCGGCCCGTGATGCCCGCGATCACCGCTGCCAGCGCCGCCCGGGTGTCCAGATCCGGGTGGTGCAGTTGGTTGTAGGGCTCGTACATCCGCTCAGCGTCTTCGTAGCCATAGGGGCCGTGCACAGGGTTGAGGTTCCAGCGGCACACCAGCGGGCCAGGCCACAGCGCACGCAGCATGGGCAACTGGTCCTGGAGCGGGGGCATCTTGGCATGCAGCCCCAGGCAATAGGTGGCGCCCGCTTCACGCAGCACGGCTGCAAAGTCGGGTGTCAGCCACTCGGGGTCGCGCACCTCTACGGCAATCACGCCGTCGGGTGCCAGCGGTGCCAAAGGGGGCAGGACGAGTAGCATGGCGCGCAGGCGATCCAGCAAGGTGGGCAGGCGGTCAAGCTGTGTCAGCGGCAAGGGGCTGAGCTGGAACACCAGCGCACCGAGCTTGTGGCCCAGGCCCTGCAGTGCGGGCTCCACACATTCGCTGCAGGCCAGCTCAGGGCTCAGAAACGCCGGGTTGGGCTCACGGCCCCGGCCGTCTTCGCTGCGCACCAGCGCATCCGTCACCACACTGGGCGCCTTGACCACAAACCGGAAGTCGTCGGGCACTTGCGACGCATAGCGCTCGTACTGGCTTACCGTCAGCGGCCGGTAGAAGCTGCGGTCGATACTCACCGTGCGCATCAGCGGGTGCTGGGCATACACGGCCAGCCCCTGTTTGGACAGCTGTGTGTCGGAATGCTCGCCCTCCCACACCAGTCCTTTCCAGCCGGGGTAGGTCCACGACGAGGTACCCAGGCGCAGCCTTGGGGGCAGAGCAGCGGCCAGGGCTTTCAACGCATCGTCCGGAACAATGAGTGCCACCGTGCCAGACCGGGTGCGCCGCGCGGCGGGCTCAGCGTTTCGCGTAGATGAGGGAACAGATCGTACGGTGGCCGCCACATCCGCCGATGGGGGCTTGGGCAGCGTGTCGCCAAAAAGATCGTCTTGCATGCGCTGTGTTGGAACGGCTTGGAGCAGTGCGGCAGGGCAGGGGGGCGCTAGTAGCCGCCAAACAGCCCGCTCTCGTCCAGCAGGTCAAACGTGATCTGGGGTTGGGCGTCCATGCTCTTCTTGATGGCAGCTGGAATGGCCTGCCGTGTCTTGCGGCAGAGGCCTGGCTGTTCGTGCACGAGGATCGCAATGCCCCGCAGGCTGCGCACCTCGTGCGGGCTTTGTGTGATGGACAGGCGGATGCCCAGCTGCTGCTCCATGCGTTCCTGCATCCTGCGCAGGTCGGCCAGGCTGCCCAGGTTTTCCAGGCGCTCCAGCATCTTCTTTTCTTCGGCTCGCGTGAGCATCAGGATGCGCAGGTCGCCACCTGGCGCCTGAAGCAGTGCATCCCGGTCGCACACACAGGTGCCCGGGGGGCATTCGGCACGAATGGGGAAGGGTGGGAGGGACATGGAGCGGTGGCGAATGGTCCTTCATTTTATGAAGGGCTGAAAGCGCCTTGCACGCAGCCGCTGGTATGGCCGCGTGGCCCCAAACAAAAAGGGCTCCCAAAGGGAGCCCTTTTTGCCTGCCCGCCCCTGCGGTTCAGTTAACACTCCCCATGACAGCAGCACCCGCAAATGCGAAGTGCCACCACCATGAGAAGTCCCGCAACTGCTTCAAACCAACCCAAGCAGTTGGTCTGCCAAATTACATGGCGCTGAATTCGCCCGAAGGGATCTGGCCGGTGCGCACGGCTTCGGCAGCCTGTGCACGCACGGCAGCGCGGTCAGCGGTGGACTTGTAGGTCACCACGCGCGAACCTGCGGGCTCGATGGAGCGTGTTTGTGCCACGGTAGCGGCTTCAGCAGCCACTTCAGCGCGGGTGCGGTTCGTGTCG
>NZ_JADHVT010000098.1 GCF_016783915.1 Acidovorax sp. | reverse complement strand
CATCCAGCACGATCTTCATGCCCAGCTCTTCGGCCGTGGCCTCGCTGGCGGCCAGCAGGTCCAGGTAATCCTCCAGGCGCGCCAGCGGCGGCATGAAGACATAGAGCACTCCGTACTTTTCACCCACCTTCTCGGCCTTGGGGCCGCTGGCGCGGCGTGGGTCGCGCACCTCCACGCACAGCGCTGTGCGCGACAGGCCTGCGGCCGACTGGAACTTGCCCGGTGGCTGCATGCCCGCATGCGGGTCGGGCTGCCCGGCCTGGCGCGCGTGGTCGCCGCCAGCCGTACCTTGCGCCATGCGGCGTGCCTCGCCCGGTGCGGTGGCGCCCGCCAGGTAGGGCAGGTCGCGGTCGCCGGTGACCGGGCCGGATGGCACGGAATACCGCGCCCGCAGCGTGGTGGCAGCGGCCAGCGGGCTCTGGGGCGCGGTCGGGTCTTGTGGGATCAGGTGCTCGGTGTCCGACGCTTTCACCCAGGGCAGGGCGTCCAGCGGCAGGCGGTAGCCCATGGGCGAATCGCCGGGGATGAGCAGCATGCGGTCGTCGCGGAAGAACCACGGCCCCGTGCTCCACACGCTGCCCGCCAGCGTGCCCGCGCCTTCGCCTGCCTGCAGTGGCAGCACATAGCCCACCACGCTGTCGAGTTTTTGCTCGAACACGCGGCGCAGGCGTGCGCGCTCCAGCTCGTCGTCCAGGCGCGCGTCAAACGGGTCCACGTTGACCGGCAGGCGGCGCTCGCGCCACAGGTAGTAGAAGGTGTCTTCATAACCGGGCTGGATGTAGCGGTCGGTGATGCCCAGCTTGCGCGTGAGGTGGCGCACAAAACGCTCGGCGTCGGCGCTGGTGTAGTGCGAGGGGTTGCGTTCGTCGGCAAACAGCGCGGGGTTCTGCCACGCGGGCTGGCCGTCGGCGCGCCAGCAGATCGACAGCGCCCAGCGCGGCAGCTGCTCGCCCGGGTACCACTTGCCCTGGCCAAAGTGCAGGAAGCCGCCCTGGCCGTATTCGGCGCGCAGCTTGTGCACCAGCTCGGTGGCAAAACCGCGCTTGGTGGGGCCCAGCGCATCGGTGTTCCACTCGGGCGCATCGCGGTCGCCCACAGCCACAAAGGTGGGCTCGCCGCCCATGGTCAGTCGCACATCGTTCGCGGTCAGGTCGGCATCCACCTGGTCGCCCAGCGCCAGCACGGCCTGCCACTGGTCTTCGGTGTAGGGCTTGGTCACGCGGGGCGATTCGAAGATGCGCGTCACGCGCATCTCGTGGCTGAATTCCACCTCGGCCTTGTCCACGCCACCTTCAATCGGCGCGGCGCCCGAGGGCTGGGGTGTGCAAGCGAGCGGGATGTGGCCCTCGCCCGCCATCAGGCCGCTGGTGGCATCCAGGCCGATCCAGCCCGCGCCGGGCAGGTAGACCTCGCACCAGGCGTGCAGGTCTGTGAAGTCGTGGTCGGTGCCGCTGGGGCCATCGAGCGCCTTCACATCGGGGGTGAGCTGGATCAGGTAGCCCGACACAAACCGCGCCGCCAGCCCCAGGTGGCGCAGCAGCTGCACCAGCAGCCAGCCCGAGTCGCGGCACGAGCCGCTGGCCTTTTGCAGCGTCTCCTCCGGCGTCTGCACGCCGGGCTCCAGGCGGATAAGGTAGCGGATGTCTTGCGATACCTGCTGGTTGAGTTGGACCAGGAAATCGATGGTGCGCTGCTTGCTGCGGTCCACCTTGTCCAGATAGGCCTGCACCAGCGGTGTCATCGGGTCGGTGGCCAGGTAGGGCGCCAGCTCCTGCTGCACATCGCTGCTGTAGTTGAACGGGATGTTCTCGGCCTCGGGCTCCAGGAAGAAGTCGAAGGGGTTGTACACCGCCATCTCCACCACCAGGTCCACCGTGACCTTGAACTCGCGCGTCTTCTCGGGGAAGACCAGCCGCGCCTGGTAGTTGGCAAACGGGTCCTGCTGCCAGTTGATGAAGTGCTGCGCGGGCTCGACCTTGAGCGAGTACGAAATCACAGTGCTGCGGCAATGGGGCGCGGGCCGCAATCGGATGGTCTGCGGCCCGAGGCCTACCAGCCGGTCGTATTGGTAATGCGTGACGTGGTGGAGCGCGGCGTGGATGGGCATATGCAGGGCATGCTAGCAAGTCCTGAGCCATCGCGGGCAACTATTCCGGGGGCGATGACAAGCGGTCATCGGCTGTTCACAATGTGCGGTCCGTACCCCGCTGCCGGGGCCGCCTGTTTTTCTGACTGCGCACCAACTTGGTGATGCCCTGATTCACCCATGTCCCAATCCCCCCAACTGCTGCTCCTCCCCGGCCTGGCCGCCGATGAACGCATGTGGCGCGGCGTGCTGCCGCTGCTGCCCGCCGCGCTGCGCCCCGAGGTCGCCACCGCCCACCAGGATGTGAACCTGCACCGCATCGAAGACTTTGCCGCACGCCTGCTGGCACGACACGCGGGGCCGCTGGTGCTGGCGGGTGCGTCGATGGGCGGCATGATCGCCATGGAGGCCGCGCGCCAGGCGCCGCAGCGTGTGGCAGGGCTGGCGCTGCTGGGTACCACCGCGCGGCCCGAGACGCCCGACATGCGTGCCCTGCGCGAAGGCGCCATCGAGCTGTTTGAACAGGGCCGCATGCGCGAGGTCATCGAGCCCAACGTGGCCCTGGCCTTCCACCCCACGAACGCCGCCAAGGCGGACCTGGTGCAGGCCTACCTGGACTTTGTGCTGGATGCGGGCCCCGACCACCTGGTGCGCCAGAACCGCGCCGTGATCCATCGGCCCGATGCGCGGGTGCATCTGCCGCAGGTGGCCTGCCCCGCGCTGGTGGTGTGTGGCGCGGCCGACCAGCTCACGCCGCCCGAATGTTCTGCGGAGATCGTGGCGCTGGTGCCCGGCGCCGAACACCACCTGCTGCCCGACAGCGGCCACATGCTGACCATGGAACAGCCCGAGGTGGTGACCCGCTTGCTGGTGCAGTGGCTGGCCCGCAACGGGTGGATTTGAATGGGTTAGAAGTCTTTTTGACAGGAAGCGCTAGTGGTACATGCCTGGGTAGCTATGGAAATGATAGCTAATCAGAACTCCAGGTTGTCGATCAGCCGCGTGCTGCCCAGCCGCGCTGCACCCAGCGCCACCAGCGTGCCTGCGGCATCGTCGGCCGTGGCGGGCAGCAGGTCGGCCCGGCGGCGCACCGTGAGGTAGTCGGGCGCCCAGCCCCGCGCGCGCAAGGCATCTTGCGCCTGGGCCTCCAGCGTGCTGCGGTCGCTGGCGCCCAGCCACTGCTGCGCCAGCCGCTTCAGGGCCTGCGACAGGGCCACGGCCTCCTGCCGTTCTTCCAGGTCCAGGTAGCCATTGCGCGAGCTCAGCGCCAGCCCGTCCGCTGCGCGGCAGGTTTCGCCCGCTACGACGTCAATGGGCAGCGCAAACTGCCGCACCATGTGGCGGATCACCATGAGCTGCTGGTAGTCCTTCTTGCCAAACACGGCCGTGCCACCGGTCTGGCCCAGCACGCAGGCAAACAGCTTCATCACCACCGTGCTCACACCCACAAAAAACCCGGGGCGAAAGTGCCCTTCCAGCATGTCGGCCAGCACCGGGTCAGGGTGCACCTTGAAGGTCTGGGGTTCGGGGTACAGGTCCGTCTCGCGCGGTGCAAACAGCACATCGCAACCGGCGGCCTGGAGCTGTGCGCAGTCGGCCTCCCAGGTGCGCGGGTAGCTGTCAAAGTCCTCGTGCGGCAGAAACTGCAGGCGGTTCACAAAGATGCTGGCCACGGTCACATCGCCCAGGGGCTTGGCCTGGCGCACCAGGGCAATATGCCCCTCATGCAGGTTGCCCATGGTGGGCACAAAGGCGGGGCGGCGGTAGGGGGCCAGGGCCTGGCGCAGGTCGGCAACGGAGCGGGCAATCAGCATGGGGTCGGAGGGGGCAGAAGGAGAGAGGAAAAGGGCTCACCAGGCGTGTACAGCGTTGTCCGGGAAACGCCCTTGCTTCACGGACTGCACATACGCCTCCATGGCGCCGCGCACGCTGCCCGCGTCCTGCATGAAGTTGTGGACGAACTTCGGCATCTTCCCGAGGTTCATGCCCAGCATGTCGTGCAACACCAGCACCTGGCCGGCCGTGCCGTTGCCCGCGCCGATGCCGATGGTGTGGCAGTGCGGCAGCTCGGCCGTGATGTCTGCGGCCAGCGCTGCGGGCACCATCTCCAGCACCAGCATGGCGGCGCCTGCGTCCTGCAGCTCATGCGCCTCTTTGCGCAGCGTGCGGGCCGCGTCGTCGGTTTTGCCCTGCACGCGGTAGCCACCCAGCGCGTGCACCGTCTGCGGCGTCAGGCCCAGGTGGGTGCACACCGGCACGCCGCGCTGCACCAGAAATTCCACCGTGGGCGCTGTCCAGCCGCCGCCTTCGAGCTTGACCATGTGCGCGCCCGCCTGCATCAGCACACAGGCGCTGCGCAGCGCTTGTTCGCGGCTTTCGGCGTAGGTGCCGTAGGGCAGGTCGGCCACCAGCCAGGCCGTGCCCTGCACGCGGTGCAGGCCGCGCGCCACGCTGGCTGTGTGGTAGGCCATGGTGTCCAGCGTCACACCCACCGTGCTGGGCAGGCCCTGGCACACCATGCCCAGCGAATCGCCCACCAGAATGCATTCCACCCCCGCCGCATCTGCCACGGCCGCAAAGGTGGCGTCGTAGGCGGTGAGCATGGTGATCTTCTCGCCCGCCGCGCGCATTTGCGCCAGGCGCGGCAGGCTCACGGGGCGGCGCTGGGGCAGGGGCGATGCAGGCGGCAGCGTGCCGTAGGGCGTGGCAGAAACAGGGCTGGTGGCGGTCATGTAGCGCGGTGGAGCCAAAAAATTGCCGCGAGTCTATGCGACCAATACTGGGTGTACTTATTGGTTTCCTGCGCGGGCCCCAGGGGCCTGCGCTGGCACAGTGGCCTTTGCGTTCCCGGTATGCTCGCGGCCCATGACAGCTGCGACATATTCCGCACATTCCCCCGCAAAGACCCCCATGAGCGATACCGAAGTGAAGGCCCTGGCCCAGGCCGATGTGGCGCGCGCCCTGGCCGAAGACGTGGGCACCGGCGACCTCACCGCCGGCCTGATCGACCCCGCCCGCCGCGCCCGCGCGCGTATCCTGGCGCGCGAAGCCGCCGTGATCTGCGGCGCCCCCTGGGCCGAGGCCGCGCTGCGCGCCCTCGACCCCATGGTGAAGATCACCTGGCATGTGGCCGAGGGCCAGCGCTGCGCCCCCGACCAGGTGGTGCTGGAGATTGAAGGCAATGCCCGCGCGTTGCTCAGCGCCGAGCGCACGGCGCTCAACTTCCTGCAACTGCTGTCGGCCGTGGCCACCAAAACCCGTACCTATGTGGATGTGGTGGCTGGCACCCGCGCCCACATTGTGGACACGCGCAAGACCATTCCCGGCCTGCGCCTGGCGCAGAAATATGCCGTGCGCGTGGGCGGCGGCACCAACCATCGCATTGGCCTGCACGATGCGGTGCTGATCAAAGAGAACCACATCGCTGCTGCGGGAGGCGTGACCGCCGTGCTGCGCGCTGCCGACAAGGTGGCGTCACAGGCAAAGTTCATCGAGATCGAAGTGGAAACCCTGGAGCAGCTGGCCGAGGCGCTGGATGCGGGCGCCAAGATGGTGCTGCTGGACAACATGCCCTTGGCCCAGCTGCGCGATGCCGTGCGCATCAACGCGGGCCGTGCGATTCTGGAAATCTCGGGTGGCGTCACGCTCGATGGCCTGCGCGCACTGGCCGAGACCGGCGTGGACCGCATCTCCATCGGCACGCTGACCAAGGACGTGAAGGCCACCGATTTCTCCATGCGACTGCAGGAACTGTCATGACCACCACCGCCGTGTTGAACCGCATCGATGTGGAGTACGAGCAGCCGCTGGATGCCCAGGAAGGCGCCGTCTGCTCCACCAAACACGCCTGGGCCCGCGTGCCGCCCGAGCCTTCGCAGGCAGAGCGTGCCGCGCTCAAGGACAAGATCCGCCGCCTGCTGAAAGAAAAGAATGCGGTCATGGTGTCGCACTACTACGTGCACCCGGACCTGCAGGACCTGGCCGAGGAAACCGGTGGTCTGGTGAGCGACTCGCTGGAGATGGCCCGCTTTGGCCGCGACCACGCGGCGCAGACCCTGGTGGTGAGCGGCGTGCGGTTCATGGGCGAAACGGCCAAGATCCTGAGCCCGGAAAAGACCGTGCTCATGCCCGACCTGGACGCCACCTGCTCGCTGGACCTGGGCTGCCCCATCGAAGAATTCAGCGCGTTCTGCGACCAGCACCCCGACCGCACCGTGGTCGTCTATGCCAACACCAGCGCGGCCGTGAAGGCGCGCGCGGACTGGCTCGTCACATCGAGCTGTGCGCTCGACATTGTGAGCGCCCTCAAGGCCGCAGGCCAGAAGATCCTGTGGGCGCCCGACCGCCACCTGGGCGCTTACATCCAGCGTGAGACGGGCGCTGACATGGTGTTCTGGAACGGTGCCTGCATCGTGCACGACGAGTTCAAGGCGCTGGAGCTGGAGCTGCTCAAGCAGCAGCACCCGCATGCCAAGGTGCTGGTCCACCCCGAGAGTCCCGCCGACGTGGTGGCCCTGGCCGATGCCGTGGGCTCCACCAGCGCCATCCTCAAGGCCGCGCGCGAGATGGATGCCACCGAGTTCATTGTGGCCACCGACAACGGCATGATGCACAAGCTGCGCACGCTCAACCCCGGCAAGACCTTTTACGAAGCCCCCACGGCTGGCAACAGCGCCACCTGCAAGAGCTGCGCGCACTGCCCCTGGATGGCGATGAACGGCCTGGCCGATGTGGCCCGCGTGCTGGAGACCGGTGCGAACGCTGTGCATGTGGACCCTGCACTGATTCCGCGTGCGCGCCAGCCGATTGACCGCATGCTGGCCTTCACGGCGGCGCTCAAGAATGGTCAACCGACCGGCGCACTGTTGCCCCACCTAGGCGCTGCCTGAGTGTGCACGACGTGTTGATAATTGCTCATGTTTTGATAGCTACAGGCGCATGATCCACTAGCGCCTCCGCCTGCTTTGACTTCTAGTTGCCACATTGACTTCACCCAGCCGCTGAGCGCAGGTGCCGCGCGCCTGCGCCACCGGTTTCAGGCCCCGCGCGAGGTGCTGGTGGCCCAGGCACTGCACGAGGTGCGCGGTGTGCTCGACGCCGTGTTTGCCGCCGCACAGCAAGGACGCTGGTGCGTGGGCCACGTGCGCTACGAGGCCGCCCCGGCCTTCGATGCCGCATTGCAGACCCATGCGGCCGACGGCCCGCTGGCCTGGTTTGCCGTGTATGACGCGCCCCAGCCCGGGACCGACGACGCGGCGGATGCTGCGGCAGCGGCAACCCCTGCGCAGGTGGTGTGGGACAACAGCCCCGAGCGCGAGGAGTTTGACGCCGCGCTGGCGCAGATCCAGCAGGCCATCGCGGCGGGCGAGCTGTACCAGGTCAACTACACCGCGCCCTTTCGTGGCACGCTGCAGGGGTCGCCGCAGGCCTTGTTTGCCGCGCTGTTGCGCGCGCAGCCCGGGGGCTATGCCGCCTACTTGCAGGCGGGTGACGAGCAGGTGCTGTCGGTGTCGCCCGAGCTGTTTTTTGACTGGCAGGACGCGCCGGAAGGCGGCACCCTGCTGGCCCGCCCGATGAAGGGTACGGCCCCGCGTGGCGCCACCCCCGAGCAGGACGCGCAGCAGGCCGAGCACCTGCGCACGGCGCCCAAGGAGCGTGCCGAGAACGTGATGATCGTGGACCTGCTGCGCAACGACATGTCGCGCATTGCGCTGCCGCACAGCGTGCAGGTGCCTGCGCTGTTTGCCACGCAGGCCTTGCCCACGGTGTGGCAGATGACCTCGGACGTGACGGCGCGCACGCGGCCCGGCACCACGCTGACGGATGTGTTTGCGGCGCTGTTCCCCTGCGGCTCTGTCACGGGGGCGCCCAAGGTGCGCGCCATGCAGATGATCCGCGCGCTGGAGCCTGCGCCGCGCGGCGTGTATTGCGGCGCGGTGGGTGTGGTGCGGCCTGGCGGGGCGGCGGGGCCGGACGGCTTGCATCCGGTGGCGGCCACGTTCAACGTGCCCATCCGCACCGTGGTGCTGCGCGGTGTGGGTACGGGTGCGGGTGCGGATGCCTCCCCCGTCGTTGCCGAGGCCACCTGCGGCATTGGCAGCGGCATCACCTCCGGTGCCGAGGCAGGCGCCGAGTGGGCCGAGTGGCACCACAAGCGCGCCTTTGTCGAGCGGGCGAGCGCTCCGTTCGAGGTGCTCGAAACCCTGGGCCTGCACGACGGCAAATTCATGCACGCCGACCAGCATGTGCGCCGCATGGGCGAGGCGGCCGCACATTTCGGCTTTGTGTTCAACGCCCATGCGGTGCGCCAGGAGCTGCAGATTGCCGCCCTGCAACACCGCGACGGCGACTGGCGGGTGCGCCTGCTGCTGGCGGCGGATGGCAGCGCCCGCGCCGAGGCCTTTGCGCTGCAGACCACCGCGGTGCCCGTGCGCCTGCAACTGGCGCCGCGCCCCTTTGCGGCCGCCCACAGCGAGTTTGTGCGCTACAAGACCACCCGCCGCGCGCACTACGCGGCGTTTGCCCCCACCACCCCCGGCGTGTTCGACACGGTGCTGTGGAACGAGGCAGGCGAGATCACCGAGGGCACCTTCGGCAACATCGCCGCGCTCATCGATGGGCGCTGGGTGACGCCGCCCTTGTCCTGCGGCCTGCTGCCCGGCGTGGGCCGCGCAGTGGCGCTGCAGGATGGCCACGTGGTAGAGGTCGTCCTGCGCGTGGCCGACATACCCCGCGTGCAAGGCTGGGCGTTCATCAACAGCCTGCGCGGCTGGCTGGCGGCTACGCTGGACGCGTGACTGGGCGCCAGCGCCCCGTATGTTGCGAGGCGGGCGCCGTGTTCATGGCCGGTTCACAGCCGCTCTTTGGCGTACGAGCCACGGTCCATGTCCACGATCTCCACGCTCAGCTGCACCATCACGCCCTGGGGCTTGGGGGTGCGCTCGCGCAGCACAGCGGCAATGCGGTCGGACAGCTCCTTCTTGGCCTCGGGCGTGCGGCCGGACAGCAGGCGCAGTTGGGCATGCACAAAGGCGCGGTTGGCGGGTGCGATGCCGATCTCGAAGCTGTCGGCCACGATGAAGCGGGTTTTCAGATCCGCCTCGTCCTGCACCTGGGGGTGGGAGCACAGGGTGGCGTTCAGGGCCGTCAGCGTTTCGGCCTCGGGGTAGTGGGGCAGGTTGGCGGAGTATTCGATGGTCAGGTGGGGCATGGAATTGTCTCGCTGGAAGGATGGGGGAGGGCCCGCGTTGGCAGGTTGCCTGGGCCTTGCATGGTACTGCGGCGTGTCAACGGCTTACCAACGGCTTTGCCAGCGCATGCAGCGCGGCCAGCAGTTGCGCCACATCCCTTGTGGTGTGCGCGGCCGACAGCGCAATGCGCAGCCGCGCCGTGCCCGCAGGCACGGTGGGCGGGCGGATGGCGGGCACCCACAGGCCTTGGGTGCGCAGGCCGTCCATCACGTGCAGTGCGGCTTCGTTGCTGCCGATCACCAGGGCCTGCACAGGCGTGTGCGACGGCAACAGGTGCCAGCCCAGGGCCTTGGGCAGGTCGGCCAGCCTGGTACGCAATTGGGTGATGAGGGCCGCGAGGTGCGCGCGCCGGTCATCGGCGGCCGCCATGATCTGCAGGCTTTGCCGCAACGCGCTGGCCAGCAGCGGCGGGGCCGCAGTGGCAAAGATGTAGGTGCGTGTTTTTTGCAGCAGCCATTCGATGAGGGCTGCATCGCCTGCCACAAAGGCGCCCGCCACACCCGCAGCCTTGCCCAGCGTGGCCATGTAAAGCACGCGGCGTGAAGCCGTGGCTCCCGTCAGCCCCGCCTGCGCCAGGCTGCCGCGCCCTTGGGGGCCCAGCACGCCAAAGCCGTGAGCGTCGTCCAGCAGCAACAGGGCGTCGTAGCGCTCGCACAGCGCCAGCAGCGCCGGAATATCGATGAGGTCGCCATCCATGCTGAACACCGCATCGCTGATGACCAGCTTGCGCCGTGCGGGGCTGGCGGCGAGCTGCGCTTCCAGCGCGGCCAGGTCGGCGTGGGGATAGCGGTGGATGGTGGCGCGCGACAGGCGGGCGCCGTCGATCAGGCAGGCATGGTTGAGCGCGTCGGAGAACAGCGCATCACCGTCGCCCACGAGCGCGGGGATGATGCCGGAGTTGGTGGCGTAGCCGGCATAAAAGTACAACGCGCGGGGCAGTTGCACATAGGCCGCCAGCTCGTGCTCCAGTGCGTCGTTGGCGGCGCTGTGGCCGCTGACCAGCGGCGAGCCGCCAGAGCCCACGCCATAGTGGTGTGTGGCCTCACGCGCGGCCTCGGCCAGCGCAGGGTGGCTGGCCAGTCCCAGGTAGTCGTTGCTGCAAAAGGCCAGCATGGGCTGGCCGTCCACCAGCAGACGTGCACCGCCGGCGGGTTGCACCACGCGGCGGCGGCGCAGCAGGTGGGCGCGTTCAATGTCGGCCAGGCGTACAGGGATCTCATCGAGCCACGACGTCTGCAGTGCCGTGGCGCCAGTCATCGCCAATCCTTAGGAAGATCAAACACCAGGCTGCCGGGTTCAGGCAGCTCCTGGTGCGGCACATCGGCCAGCAGTGGCGCACCCAGCCGCGCGCGCAGGTAGGCGATGTTGTCCTCCACGGCCTCCATGTCAGGGTCTACCCGGTTGGCCACCCAGCCGGCCAGCGTGAGGCCGCGCGTGCGGATGGCCTCGGCGGTCAGCAACGCATGGTTCAGGCAGCCCAGCCGCAGCCCCACCACCAGCACCACGGGCAAGGCCAGGGTCTGAGCGAGGTCAGCGCCTGTCTGGGTGTCGGTCAGTGGCACATGAAAGCCGCCGGCGCCTTCCACCACCACGGCGTCGGCCTGGGCGGCCAGCGCGTGGTAGCTGCGCACGATGGCGTTGAGGTCGATCTGCACCCCGGCCCTCGCAGCGGCGATATGGGGCGAGAGCGGGTCGAGCAGCAGCACGGGGTTGTCCAGCTCGGGGGCCACCGCCAGCGTGGAGGCGGAGCGCAGCGCGATCGCGTCCTCGCTGGCCCAGTCGTCCCCCCAAGGCACCACGCCGGCCGCCACGGGCTTCATACCCACCACGCGGGGGTGGTGGGCTGCCAATGCACGCAGCAGACCGGCGGACACCAGCGTTTTGCCGACGCCCGTGTCGGTTCCGGTCACAAAACATCCAATCATGATTTCTCCTCGTACAGCGTGGCGTTCAGCGCGTCGAGCGCGCCGCTGGCCAGGCACTGCACGGCCTCGTCGTCGAGCGCATACGGCGGCATGGCGTACAGCGTTTTCCCGATGGGCCGCAGCACCAGAGAGCGCGCCATGGCGTGCTGGTGGTAGCGGCGTGCGAAGTCGGGCAGGGTAGTGTCTACGTCCCAGGCCCAGATCATTCCCAGGCGCCTTGCGTGGCGCACGCGCGGGTGGTGGGCAAGTGGCGCACAGGCCGCGTCGATGCGCTGTGCCAGCGCTGCGTTCGCGTTCAGGGCATCCAGCTGCTCAAACAGATCCAGTGTGGCCAATGCCGCGCGGCAGGCCAGCGGGTTGCCGGTGTACGAGTGCGAATGCAAAAAGCCCCGCGCCACGTCGTCGTCGTAGAACGCGGCGTACACCGCGTCGGTGGTCAGCACGGCCGACAGCGGCAGTGTGCCGCCCGTGAGGCCTTTGGAAAGACAGATGAAATCAGGCTGGATGCCTGCCTGCTGGTGCGCGAACATGGTGCCCGTGCGGCCGAAACCTACGGCAATTTCATCGACCACCAGGTGCACCTCGTAGCGATTGCACAGCGCGCGTGCCAGACGCAGGTATTCCGGGTCGTGCATGGCCATGCCCGCAGCGCATTGAACCAGGGGCTCGGCGATGAGTGCGGCGGTGGTGGTGTGGTGCTCCTGCAGCCAGCTTTCCAGTGCTGCAGCGGCACGGCGCGCCACGTCTTCGGCCGTCTCGCCCGGCTGGGCACCGCGTGCATCGGGGCTGGGCACGGTATCGGCCAGGCGCACCAGCGGGGCATAAGCCTCGCGGAAGATGGCGATGTCGGTCACCGCCAGTGCGCCCACGGTTTCGCCGTGGTAGCCACCAGCCAGACCCACAAAGCGGCTCTTGGCGGGGCGACCGGTGTTGCGCCAGTAGTGCGCGCTCATCTTGAGCGCAATCTCTGTGGCGGCTGCGCCGTCGCTGCCATAGAAAGCATGGCCCAGGCCGGTGAGCGCGGCAAGGCGTTCCGACAGTTCCACCACGGGCGCGTGGGTAAAGCCCGCCAGCATCACGTGGTCCAGTTGGCCCAGCTGGTCCACCAGCGCGGCCTGGATGTGTGGGTGGCTGTGGCCGAACAGATTGACCCACCAGGAGCTGATGCCGTCGAGGTAGCGCTTGCCTTCGGTGTCGTACAGCCACGGGCCCTGCGCGCGCGCAATGGCCACGGGCGGTTGGGCCTCGTGCCGCTTCATTTGCGTGCAAGGGTGCCAGACGGCAGCCAGGCTGCGGGCCACCAGAGCGTCATGGGTCGATGCCATTGTTACAGGGCCTGTGTGGGCACTGCGTGGCGCAGTTCCGTCTGGCGGTTGTGGTCGTCCACAAACACCAGCTGCGGCTGGTGCGTGCCCACCTGGTCTTCGTGCACCTGGGCGAAGGCCGCAATGATGATGAGATCGCCCACTGCAGCACGGCGTGCGGCCGAGCCGTTCACCGAGATCATGCCGCTGCCGCGCTGGCCCTTGATGGCATAGGTGACAAGGCGCTCGCCGTTGTTGATGTTCCAGATGTGGATCTGCTCGTTCTCTGCGATGTTGGCGGCGTCCAGCAGGTCTTCGTCGATGGCGCAGGAGCCTTCGTAGTGCAGTTCGCACTGGGTCACGGCCACGCGGTGGATCTTGGATTTGAGCAGGGTGCGGAACATCGGGCTTCCTTGGGTGAAGTCTGTGAACTTTTGGGGGGTGGCCTGCCGGTGGCAGGGCCGTGGCCGGTCAGGGCTGTGGAAAGTCCAGCGCGCAGCTGTCGCCCAGTGCTTCGCGCCACACGCGCACGCGGGTCACGCTGGCGCGCAGGTCAGCGGGCAGCGTTCGGGCGATGAACAGGCACAGGTTCTCCAGCGTGGGGGTGCCCAGGCCGGGCACTTCGTCCAGCATGTGGTGGTCCAGCTGCTCGCGCACCACCTCCAGGCCCCGGCGCAGCAGGCCCAGGTCCAGCACCATGCCGGTGGCCGGGTCGCGTGGGCCGGTCAGGAAAACTTCGGCGTGGTAGGTGTGGCCGTGCACACGGCGGCTGCCTTCGGCTTCGATCTCGCGGCGCAAGGTGTGGGCGGCGTCGAAGAAGAAGCGCTGGGAGATGGTGAACAACATACGGAAACTAGAAGATAAAACCGCGTCACCTTATGCCGGTGAGCTTGTGGGTTTGCAGGCTTAATCGCCATGCGGGGTGGGCCAGGCAGGCGTCAATGCAGGCGGCAGTGTTCTGGCGCTGCAGAAGTCCGTCCATGGGCTGAAGAAAGCGGTGGGTGAACTGGGTGCCCTGCTCCAGCGCCTGCAGGTCAAAGCCGGGCTGGGGCCAGACCAGTTTCAGTTCCTGCCCGCTGCGCTGCACCCACGGTGCACCCGCCTTGGGGCTGATGCACAGCCAGTCGATGCCTTCGGGCGCGGCGACGGTGCCGTTGCTTTCGACGGCGATGCGGAATTGCTGCGCGTGCAGCGCGTCTATCAGCGCCGCATCGACCTGCAGAAGGGGCTCGCCGCCCGTCAGCACTACCAGGCGGTGGCCCGCGCCCGCAGGCCATTGGGCGGCGATCAACTCCGCCAGCGCCGTGGCTGTCTCAAACTTGCCGCCCAGCGTGCCATCGGTGCCCACAAAGTCGGTGTCGCAGAACTGGCAGATGGCCTGCGCACGGTCCTGCTCGCGGCCCGTCCAGAGGTTGCAGCCTGCAAAGCGGCAGAACACGGCCGGTGTGCCGGCTTGGCCGCCTTCGCCTTGCAGGGTGTAGAAAATTTCTTTGACGCTGTAGGTCATCGGGGCACCGGGGGGACGAGGATGGTGGGGGCGGCGGGGGCTGCGACCTCGGGGTAGTCGCGGCTGAAATGCAGGCCCCGGCTTTCGCGGCGCAGCTGGGCGCTTTTCACGATCAGGTCGGCCACCTGCACCAGGTTGCGCAGCTCCAGCAGGTCGCGCGTGATGTGGAAGTGGGCGTAGAACTCGTGGATCTCGCCCTGCAGCATCGCGATGCGGTGGGCGGCACGTTCCAGGCGCTTGTTGGTGCGCACGATGCCCACGTAGTCCCACATGAAGCGGCGCAACTCGTCCCAGTTGTGCGAAATGACCACGGACTCGTCGGCATCCGTCACGCGGCTGTCGTCCCACGCGGGCACGGTGGGCAGTGCGGTGGCCGGGGCCGCTGCGATAGCCTGTGCGGCCGCGCGCGCAAACACCATGCATTCGAGCAGCGAGTTGCTGGCCAGCCGGTTGGCGCCGTGCAGGCCGGTGCAGGCCACTTCGCCCACGGCAAACAGGCCGGGCAGGTCGGTGCGGCCGGCCAGGTCGGTCAGCACGCCGCCACAGGTGAAGTGGGCGGTGGGCACCACGGGGATCGGCTCCTTCGTGATGTCGATGCCCAGCGATGCGCAGTGGGCCAGGATGTTGGGGAAGTGCTCCTGCAAAAACGCGGGGCTCTGGTGCGAGATGTCCAGGTGCACGCAGTCGAGGCCGTGTTTTTTCATCTCGAAGTCGATGGCGCGGGCCACCACATCGCGCGGGGCCAGTTCGGCACGTGGGTCATGGTCGAGCATGAAGCGCGTGCCGCCTGCCGATGGGGGCAGCTTGAGCTGCCCGCCCTCGCCGCGCACCGCTTCGCTGATGAGGAAGGACTTTTCGTGTGGGTGGTACAGGCCCGTGGGGTGGAACTGGATGAACTCCATGTTCGCCACGCGGCACCCCGCGCGCCACGCGGCGGCAATGCCGTCGCCCGTGGCGGTGTCGGGGTTGGTGGTGTACAGGTACACCTTGCCTGCGCCGCCCGTGGCCAGGATGGTTTGCGGGGCGCGGAAGGTGACGACCTCGTCGGTGTCGCTGTCCAGCGCGTACAGGCCCAGGCAGCGGTGGCCCGGCAAGCCCAGCTTGCGCGTGGTGATCAGGTCCACCAGCGTGTGCTGCTCGAACAGCGTGATGCCGGGCGTGGCACGCACCACATCGATCAGCGTGCGCTGCACGGCCGCGCCGGTGGCGTCGGTCACATGGGCAATGCGGCGCGCGCTGTGGCCGCCTTCGCGCGTGAGGTGCAGCTGGTCGCCTTCGAGCGTGAAGGGCACGCCCAGCTGGCGTAGCCAGGCGATCGATGCGGGCGCGTTCTCCACCACAAAGCGCGTGGTGGCCAGGTCGCACAGGCCTGCGCCGGCGACCAGCGTGTCTTCAATGTGGGCGGCAAAGCTGTCGTCGTCGGCCAGCACTGCGGCAATACCGCCCTGGGCCCAGCCGCTCGATCCATCTTGCAGCGTGCGCTTGGTGATGACGGCCACGCGGTGCGTGGGCGCCAGGTGCAGGGCGGCCGAGAGGCCGGCGAGGCCGCTGCCTACGATGAGAACGTCGAAGTCGTGGGATGCCATGGCTTGCGTGTGAAGGGGGTAATGCCACGGCCACCGGCCAGGGCGGTGAACAGTGGAAGGCGGCCCTAGGCCGGCGTGTATGCCAGGCGCACGTAGATGGGCGCAAACGCTTCGGCCTGCGTGATCTCGATCAGCGTCTCTTTGGCCAGCTCCAGCAGCGCAATGAAGGTCACCACCAGCACGGTGCTGCCTTTTTCGGGCTCGAAGAGTTCTTCAAACTCCACAAAACGGCGGCCCTGCAGGGTCTTGAGCACCATGCTCATGTATTCGCGCACGCTGAGTTCCTCGCGCGTGATCCGGTGGTGCTGTACCAGCTTGGCGCGCTTCAGGATGTCGCGCCAGGCCTCCTGCAGCTCCACCACATGCACGTCGGGAAAACGCGGCTGCAGGCTTTGCTCGATGTAGACCTGGGCTTTCAGGAAGTCGCGGCCGTACTGCGGCAACTGCCCCAGGCGGGCTGCGGCCATCTTCATCTGCTCGTATTCGAGCAGGCGGCGCACCAGCTCGGCGCGCGGGTCTTCGGGCTCTTCGCCTTCAGCCTGCTTTTTGGGCGGCAGCAGCATGCGCGACTTGATCTCGATCAGCATGGCGGCCATCAGCAAATACTCGGCCGCCAGTTCCAAGTTGCGGCTGCGGATCTCGTCCACATACGCCAAGTACTGCTTGGTCACCCCCACCATGGGGATGTCGAGGATGTTGAAATTCTGCTTGCGGATCAGGTACAGCAGCAAATCCAGCGGGCCTTCAAAGGCTTCGAGGAAGACTTCGAGCGCGTCGGGCGGGATGTACAGGTCCTGCGGCAGCGCAAACAGCGGTTCGCCGTACAGGCGGGCCAAGGCCACCTGGTCCACCACCACGGGCATGCCCGCCGCGTCCAGCGAGGGCGCGCCGGGCGAGTCTGCCGCTTCGGCTGCGTTCGCAGTGGTCATGGTTTGCTATTGAATCAGGAGCTATCAGCGCAATAAATACCTGCGCTTGCGGCTCAAAAGATGCTCAATCGGCGTTGGTCTGGTACACGTAGGGCTTCTGGGCCACCTGGGCGTCGCGGTACTCGCCCCAGATCTTGCGGTCCACCTGCTTGTCCCACAGCAGGGCACGGCCGGCTTGTTGCTGCTGGTCCAGTTCGGGACGGCTCGCCTTGAGCTGGTTGATGAACTGGGTGGCGTCGGATTGGTAGTCGGGGCGGCGGAAAATAGACATGGACTGTGAACTCTTTCTTGGAACGCGTCAGGCACAGTGATGCACCGAAGGTCCAAGATTTTACCGGGACGAATTTATGCGCTTGATATATCGCTCGGCCGCCCTGGCGGCTGC
Source organism: Acidovorax sp. (assembly GCF_016783915.1). Classification (GTDB taxonomy): domain Bacteria; phylum Pseudomonadota; class Gammaproteobacteria; order Burkholderiales; family Burkholderiaceae_C; genus Acidovorax. The sequence goes on along the minus strand of NZ_JADHVT010000098.1, from coordinate 1,228 downwards.
CACTTTTTCCCTGCTGGTGCTTGCCGCCTGCGATCCGCAACGCATCAGCGAACTCAAGGAGGGCGTTTCGACCGAAGCCGACGTGCGCGACCGCTTCGGCGCCCCCGAGAACGTGTGGAACGAGCCCGGTGGCGCGCGCACCTTCGAGTACAACCGCCAGCCTGCCGGCCAGGTCAACTACATGATCACCATCGGCCCCGACGGCCGCATGACCGCGCTGCGCCAGGTGCTGACGCCCGAGACCTTTGCGCGTGTGTCGCCCGGCATGCGCATGGACGAGGTGCGCCGCCTGCTGGGCAAGCCCGCCAAAGTCACGCCCTACGAGCTGAAAAAGGAGACCTGGGCCGACTGGCGCTACCTGGAGGCACCCAACCAGTCCAAGGTCTTCACGGTGGTCTATGGGCCCGACCAGTTCGTGCTGCGCACGCAGAAGGGTGCGGACACGGAGGCGCCCGAGTTCAAGGGCGGCAAGTAGCGGCGCCTGCGCACACCTGCGCACACTGGCGCGTTGCTTGCTTCTCATCTTGCAGATTGAACGCTGGACGCGCGCCGGACTGTCCCCAAGTGCCCAGCACTCCACCGGCGGAAAGCCCCCGCGCCTTTGCCACGCACCCCAACGCTGAACGCCCATGCCCGATACCCAGCCCCCCGCCCACGACGCTGCACCGCCGCTATCCGCCCTGCGCCATGGCACCTTTGAAGACGCCCAGGCCCTGTTTGCGGGCACCCTGTTCGTGGCCATGGCGCTCATGCTGTTCAACCAGGCGGGGCTGCTGGTGGGCGGCACGGCGGGCGCGGCGTTCTTGCTGCACTACGTCACCGGCATCTCGTTCGGCAAGCTGTTCTTTGTGGTCAACCTGCCGTTCTACTGGTTTGCCTGGACGCGCATGGGGCGCGAGTTCACGATCAAGACCTTTGTCTGCGTGGGCCTGCTGTCGTTGCTGACCGAGCTGTTCCCGCACGTGATGCATGTGGACTACCTGAACCCGCTGTTCGCCTCGTTGCTGGGCGGGTTGCTGCTGGGCACGGGCTGCCTGTTCCTGGCACGCCACCGCTCCAGCCTGGGCGGGGCCACCGTGGTGTCGCTGTACCTGCAAGGCCGCTACGGCATGCGTGCGGGCAAGGTGCAGATGATGATCGATGGCACCGTCGTGCTGCTCGCACTGTGGGTGGTGCCGGTAGACCGTGTGGCGTATTCGGTGCTGGCGGTGCTGGTGATGAGCGGGTT
>NZ_JADHVT010000019.1 GCF_016783915.1 Acidovorax sp. | reverse complement strand
GCTCCTGGGGCGCTGGACCAGACAGCGGGTTGTGTGCAACCCCAACGACGTCTTTGACAGGAGTACAGGCATGACCAACAGTACCGGCAGCGCGGCCCATTTGGCGGGGCTAATGCCCGGCGGAGCATCCAACACGCTCGCCAATGAAGATCTGCTCCCCACCACCGCCGCGCAGCGACACTGGACCTGGAAAGACTTTGCCGCACTCTGGGTGGGCATGGTCGTGTGTGTGCCCACCTACACCATGGCCAGCTCCATGCTGGACCAGGGCTTCACCTGGCAGATGGCGGTGTGGCTGGTGTTCCTGGCCAACTGCATCGTGCTGGTGCCCATGGTGCTCATCGGGCGCGTGGGGCCCAAGTACGGCGTGCCGTTTCCGGTGCTGGCGCGCGCATCGTTTGGCGTGAAAGGCGCCAACTTGCCCGCTGTGCTGCGCGGCCTGGTGGCGTGTGGCTGGTTTTCCATCAACTGCTACTTTGGCGCGCTGGCGCTGCATGGTTTCCTGAACATCCTGGGCATGGGGCTCGCGGGGCCGGCGGATGGGCAGACCATCAGCACCTCGCAGTTCATGTGTTTCCTCGCGTTCTGGGCGGTGCACATCTACTTCATCTGGAAGGGCCCTGAGTCCATCCGCAAGCTCGAAGTGATTGCTGCGCCGCTGATGATCATTGCGTCCATCGTGCTGGTGGTGGTGCTGATGATGAAGGTGCCCTCTGGGCAACTCTTCAACCTGCCCGCCAAAGTGGTCGAGGGTGGCCCCAAGACCTGGGCGGCGTTGACGGGGCTGGTCGGCTTCTGGGCCACGCTCGCGCTCAACATTCCCGACTTCACGCGCTTTGCCAAGACGCAAAAGGACCAGGTCATGGGCCAGGCCATCGGCCTGCCAATCCCCATGGCGCTGTTCTCCATGGTGGGCGTGATCGGCTTCTCGGCCTCGGCCATCCTGTATGGCAAGGCCCAGCTGTTCCCCGACGGCCTGCTCACCCAGATGGGCAGCGTGGCTGCGGGTCTGGGCCTGCTGGTGATCCTGCTGGCCAACCTGACCACGAACGTGGCCGCCAACCTGGTGTCGCCTTCGTACGACTTCAGCCAGTGCGCCCCATCCAAGATCAGCTTCCGCATGGGCGGCCTGATCGCTGCAGGGCTGGGTTTGCTGTTCATGCCCTGGAAGCTGCTGGCCACCTCGGGCGGCTACCTGTTCACCTGGCTGGGCGGCTACGGCACCCTGCTGGGCGCCATCGCGGGCATTCTGCTGGTGGACTACTACCTGGTGCGCAAGAGCGAGCTGAAGGTGGACGACCTGTACCGCCGTGGCGGCGAGTACGAGTACAGCAACGGCTGGAACCTGCATGCACTCATCGCCTTTGCGCTGGGCGTGCTGCCCTGCCTGCCCGGCTATCTGGCGGTGTCGGGCGTCGTGGACAAGGCGGGCATGCCTGCGGTCTGGCTCACGCTGTTCGACTCGGGCTGGTTCTTCAGCCTGGCGGTGGCTGGCACCTACTACTACCTGACAGCCAAGAAGAAGTGACCCCCTGGACCCCGCCTGGGCCTGGTGCCAGTGCAGGGTCCCTTTTTTGAATTGATCCGTATCCCTGAAGGAGACCCCCATGAGCCAAGCCCTTGTGATCCGCGGTGGCACCGTGGTCAACGCCGACCGTGAACAGCGCGCCGATGTGTTGTGCGTCGATGGCCGCATCGTGGCCGTGGGGGATGACGCTGCGGCCCAGGCCCCCGCTGGCGCGCAGACGCTGGATGCCAGCGGCCAGTACGTGCTGCCCGGCGGCATCGACCCGCACACGCACATGCAGCTCCCGTTCATGGGCACCGTGACCATGGACGACTTCTTCACCGGCACGGCCGCCGCGCTGGCCGGTGGCACCACGAGCATCATCGACTTCGTGATCCCCGACCCGCAAGAACCCATCCTGGACGCCTACCGCAAGTGGCGTGGCTGGGCGGAGAAGTCGGCCGCCGACTATTCGTTTCACGTCGCCATCACCTGGTGGAGCGAGCAGGTGCGCGCCGACATGGGCACGCTGGTGCAGGAGGAGGGCGTGAACAGCTTCAAGCACTTCATGGCCTACAAGAACGCCATCATGTGCGACGACGAAACCCTGGTGAACAGCTTCAAGCGCGCGCTGGAGCTGGGCGCCATGCCCACGGTGCACGCCGAAAACGGGGAGCTGGTGTACCTGCTGCAGCAGGAGGTCGCCAAGATGGGCATCACCGGTCCCGAGGGCCACCCGCTGTCGCGCCCGCCCATGGTCGAGGCCGAGGCTGCCAACCGTGCCATCGCCATTGCCGACGTGCTGGGCGTGCCCATCTACGTGGTGCATGTGAGCTGCATGGAATCTGCCGACGCCATTGCCCGCGCCCGTGCGCGCGGCCAGCGTGTGTACGGCGAGGTGCTGGCCGGCCACCTTCTGGTGGACGACAGCGTGTACCGCGACCCCGACTTTGCCAAGGCCGCCGCCTATGTGATGAGCCCACCCTTCCGCCCCAAGGGCCACCAGGAGGCGCTGTGGCGCGGCCTGCAATCGGGCCAGCTGCACACTACGGCCACGGATCACTGCACCTTCTGCGCTGCGCAAAAGGCCATGGGCAAAGAGAACTTCGCCAAGATCCCCAACGGCACGGGCGGTGTGGAAGAGCGCATGGCTGCGCTGTGGGACGGTGGCGTGAACACCGGGCGCCTCACGCCATCCGAGTTCGTGGCCATCACATCGGCCAACGCGGCGAAGCTGTTCAACATCTACCCGCGCAAGGGCTTCATTGGCGAAGGCGCCGATGCCGACCTGGTGCTGTGGGACCCGCAAGGCACCAAGACCTTCTCGGCCCAAACCCAGTTTAGCAAGGGCGACTTCAACATCTTTGAAGGCCGCACTGTGCGCGGCATCCCCAGTCACACTGTGAGCCAGGGCCGCGTGGTGTTTGCCAACGGCGACCTGCGGGCCGAGCAGGGCACAGGCCGCTACATCAAGCGCCCTGCGTTTGGCGCCAACTTCCAGGCCGTGCAAAAGCGTGCAAAGGACCTGGCCCCTACCGCCGTTGCGCGCTGACCGCTGCAATGCATCCGGAGAACACCATGGACACCAAAGTGAAGACTGACATCGAGAACCTGCGCATCAACGGAGACCGCCTGTGGGCGTCGCTCATGGAGCTGGCGCAGATCGGCGCCACCCCCAAGGGCGGCGTGTGCCGCCTCACCCTCACCGACCTGGACAAGCAGGGCCGTGACCTCGTCACCCGCTGGGCGCGCGAAGCAGGCATGACGGTGACCATCGACAAGATCGGCAACGGCTTCATGCGCCGCCCGGGCCGCAACAACAGCCTGCCACCCATCATGACCGGCAGCCACATCGACACCCAGCCCACGGGCGGCAAGTTCGACGGCAACTACGGCGTGCTGGCCGGCATTGAGGTGGTGCGCACGCTCAACGACCACGGCATCGAAACCGAAGCCCCCATCGAAGTCGCGTTCTGGACCAATGAAGAAGGCAGCCGCTTTGTGCCCGTGATGATGGGCTCGGGCGTGTTCGCCAAGGCCTTCACGCTGGAGCACGCCTACGCCGCCACTGACACGGAGGGCAAAACCGTGAAGGGCGAACTCGAGCGCATCGGCTACATCGGCGACCAGGAACCCGGCGACCACCCTATCGGCGCCTACTTCGAGACCCACATCGAGCAAGGCCCCGTGCTGGAAGACAACAACAAGACCATCGGGGTGGTCAGCGGCGTGTTGGGCATTCGCTGGTTCGACTGCACCGTGACCGGCATGGAAGCCCACGCAGGCCCCACCCCAATGGCCCTGCGCAAGGACGCGATGCTGGCCGCCACGCGCATCATGCAAGACGTAGTCGCTGCCGCCCACCGTCACCCGCCGCACGGGCGCGGCACCGTGGGCATGGTGCAGGTGTTCCCCAACAGCCGCAACGTCATCCCCGGCCGCGTCAAGTTCAGCATCGACCTGCGCAACAGCACCGATGCGCTGGTGGATGCGATGGCCGCCGAGGTCAAGGCCTTTGCCGATCAGGTGGCCCAAGAACACGGCGTGCAGGTGCACATCGAGATGGTGTCGAGCTACCCGGCGCAACTCTTCCAGCCCGAGTGTGTGGAGGCCGTGGGCCGCGCTGCCGCCAAGCTGGGCTACAGCCACATGCCTGCCGTGTCAGGGGCGGGGCACGACGCGGTCTACATGGCCAAGCTCGCCCCCAGCGGCATGATCTTCATCCCCTGCAAGGACGGCATCAGCCACAACGAGATCGAGGACGCCAAGCCCGAGCACATCGAGGCGGGGTGCAATGTGCTGCTGCATGCCATGCTGGAGCGGGCTGGGATGTAATGCTATTTAAATGATAGCTTTCGGCGCTTTGTGCGCAAACGCTAGAGTCTGTTTTTGCTTGAAATCCGGCTGTGCGTTGTCAGTGCAACTCCGTCAGTCCCAGAAAGTGATCCAGCATGTGGAAGTGGTCTTCAAAGAACTCCTCTTCCAATCCGGCCAGCTGGTCGATGGGCGTCCACTGCACCAGCGCCGCATCGTCATCGGCCAACACCGCAGGAAAGGATGCGTCCCCCAAGTCAAAGTAGTGCGCGTGGGTGATGGTGCGCCCGCGCTGGCTGCGGTCGGGGTGGTCGAACACGGCGACCGATTGCAGCGCGCTGCGCATTCTGGCCTCGGGCAGGCGGCAGTGGGTTTCTTCCACCAGCTCGCGCAGGCACGACTGCCACACGGTTTCGCGCTGCTCGATGAATCCCCCGGGCACGGCCAGCTGGCCCTTGCCGGGCGCGTGGGCGCGGCGGATCAACAGCACGTGGTCCTGGCAGCGCAGCACGGCGTCCACCGTCACGAACACAGGCGGGTAGGGCGCGGCTGCCCAGGCTTCGCGGTAGCCGCGCAGCATGCGCCACTCTTCCTGCAGCGCGGGGTAGTGCGGGGTCTGCGCAAAGTGCTCCAGCGTGGCGACGGTGCTCTCGGGAATCTCGTCGGCCAGTGGCGCCACGGCAGCACGCGCGGTGGCGGAGGTGGCGCCAAAGTACGCGTCGCGGATGGCGGTAGCGTCAATGCGGCCCTGGCGTTCTACGTGGATGAGCTGCCAGCCAGGAAAGGCGCTGAGGTAGCCGCTGGTGGCGTCCTTGAAGTGGCCCACCAGGCCGATGCGTGCGTCTGGCGCAGTCATGTGCGCCACGCCACGCCGCACGGCCTGCACCCACACGGTTTCGTTGTAGTAGTCGCGCATGGGCAGCACCTGCATACGGGCACTGTCTGCAGGGGCCAGGGCCGCGCGCAGCATGGCTTCGCGCTCTTGCCAGGTGAAGGGGTTCTTGGGCGAGCGCGCCTGCCACGCCGAGCCGATCACCACAATGACCTGCTGGGCGCTGTCCAACGCGCGTTGCAGCAGTGCCATGTGGCCGCTGTGCACGGGCTCAAAGCGTCCGATGTAAATGGCGGTATCGACCATATGTCTCCGGCTGGTGGTGCGCATCAGGGCCCTTCACTTCGCTGGCGTTGGGGTTACCCGGGTCCTTGCGATGGCCGTGGTTCAGCCAGGTCTGATCCGGGCGTTGAAGCGGCTTGCGAGCAGGTTTTGCGAGCTTTTTGGCTGGATGCGCAGGATTTGTATGTGCTGGCAGCTATCTTTTTTGTAGTGATTTTACAGCCAGCCGGGGCGCGGCTGGGTGACGGCTATGGAGATTGCGGCCGGGCGAGCTGTTGCCGCCCTGGTAGCCACTGCGTGTCTCATGGTGGTGCGGTCTGGCCTGTCACGTGAAGGGCTGGGGCCGTGGCGTGTACAACCGACTGGCAAAAAAGGGGTGGACCGGCTTATGCAAACGTGGCGACAATGCGCCGCTTGCACGCTGCGCGCAGTGTTTCTTCAGCGCGAACCCGTCCTTTTCACGCGGTGGTCCTGCGATGCGGCGTGCAAGCCCACCTGTGTGAACCGGGGGACTGCGCCCGATGTGGCGTGTCCGCACCTCCAATATCAGGCCCGCTGTGTGCGGGCCGCCGAGGGAGATCCATGTCGTTGCGGCTCAAATTCAATCTGGTGCTGGCGGGTGTGCTGCTGCTGGCCGTGCTGGGCGCGGGCGCCTATGTGCACCGCTTTTTGCAGCAGTCGGCCATCGAGGAGGTGCAGCACAACTCGCAGATCATGATGCACGCGGCCATGGCCATTCGCGACTACACCACCGAGCTGGTCAAGCCCCACTTGGACGTGACGCTGGCCGAAAAATTCCTGCCCCAGACCGTGCCTGCCTACGCGGCCACCGAAACCCTGCGCCGCCTGCAGAACCGGTTTCCGGGCTATGAGTACAAGGAGGCGGTGCTCAACCCCACCAACCTGCGCGACCGGGCCAACGAGTGGGAGGAACGCATCATCGGCGACTTCCGCGAAGGCCGGGCCGACCCCAAGAAGGAGGTGACCGGCGAGGTGGGCGAGGGCATGCACCGTGCCATGTACGTGGCCCGCCCCATCACCATCAAGCAGGCCCAGTGCATGGCCTGCCACAGCACACCGGCAGTCGCACCGCCCACCATGCTCAAGGTCTATGGCGACAAGAACGGCTTTGGCTGGGGCATGAACGAAACGGTGGGCATCCAGGTGGTGAAGGTGCCGATGTATTTCCCGCTGGAGAAGGCGCGTCAGACCTTCAATACGGTGATGGCGGCGCTGGTGGGCAGCTTTGTGCTGCTGTTTGTGGGCCTCAATCTGTCGCTGTCGTCGCTGGTGATCGAGCCTATGGCGCGGCTCAACCGCAAGCTGGAAGACCTGGCCACCAAGGACTTCCTGACTGACCTGGTGAACCGCCGCCGCTTTTTTGAGAGGCTGGAGACCGAGATGGCTGACACCCGCATCAAGAAGGGTAGCCTGTCGGTGGTAATGTTTGACATCGACTTTTTCAAGCGCATCAACGATACCTTTGGGCATGACTCGGGCGATGTGGTGCTCAAGAGCACGGCGCTGCGTGTTCGCGAATTGCTCCGGTCGTCCGACTGCGCCGCGCGCTTCGGGGGCGAGGAGTTCATCATCCTGCTCAAGGAAACCCCGGTGGATGCTGCCATGGCCATGGCCGAAGCCGTGCGTGCGCGCATTGCTGGTGCGCCGTTTGACGCCGTGGGCCATGTCAGTGCCAGCTTTGGCGTGGCCACCTGGGACCACAAGGAAGACAGCCACGCCCTGATCAAGCGCGCGGACACGGCGCTGTACAAGGCCAAGTCCAGCGGTCGCAACTGTGTGGTGCAGGCCGAAGAGGCAGTGTGATCCCAGGCGTGTATAAGGTCCGAGCCCAGCGCGTTCAGGCCATGGCGGCCTTGGCTTCCTCATAGTCCGCCCGGTAGTCCGCCGCCAGCGCGGTTTTCTGCTTTTCCGTCAGCAGCTTGCCGGCCATCTGGAAGAAGCGGTGCTCTTCTTCCTTCAGATGGTGCTCCACCTTCTCGGCCAGCTTCTTGGCCAGTGGCAACCAGGCGGGGCTCGACGGCTCGGTCTCTTCCAATGACTCCACCAGCTCATCGATCTGGTGGTGCTCTGAAATGGCATGGCGCGACAGGTCAATGCCCGCATCGTGCGCCATCAGCGGTACATAAAAGTGGCGGTCCTCGGCCTGGGCGTGGGCGGCGAGTTCCTTTTTGAGTTGATCGAACAGATCGCGTCGCTCGGGCGTATCCCCGCTGGTGTCGGTCAGTGCGCTGTAGAGCGCACGCTGGCGTTCGTGGCTCTCGCGCAGGGCTTCAAAGATGTTGGTGGTGTCGGTCATGGTGGGCTGGTGTTTCATTGAATTGACAAAGGTGTGAAGGACTACTTGAGCACCTTGCGCGCGGCGCCCACCCCGATGGCCGCCAGCACCACGAACACCACGGCAACCACCAGGAACAGCACAAACAGCACCTTGGCAATGCCCGCTGCGCCTGCGGCGACACCGCTGAAACCCAGGGCCCCGGCCACGAGGGAGATCAGGGCAAAAATGATGGCGTACTTCAGCATGGGGGCGCTCCTTGCGGTGGGTGGTGAGGCAGCGCGGGGCTGCAAAACGTTGTGCAGGAACGATACCGGCGGTCCATGGGGCGTGCCGTCAGTGCAGGCGGGCGGTGGGTGTAGGAGAGCGCCGCTGAGGAACCCAGGGGTGCCCCAAAAAGAAAAGCCGCAACGCGGAGCGTTGCGGCTTGGGAGGTGGTGCGGCTCTGACGGTGTTTTGGTCTCCAACCACAGTGCTGCGCAATATGAGCTTCGTCCACGTACGGAAAGCCGCGCGATGCGCGGAGGGCTTACAGCCCTGCTGCCTTGTCCGTACCTTGGTCTTCGTTCATATCGCTGGCGCGATATGAACTGCGCCCGAAGACCGAAAACCGCGCTATCACGCGGCGGGCTTTACAGCCCGGCGGCAGCACGCAGTGCCGCCGCTTTGTCGGTCTTCTCCCAGCTGAACTCGGGTTCTTCGCGGCCGAAGTGGCCGTAAGCTGCCGTCTTTTCGTAGATCGGGCGCAGCAGGTCCAGCATCTGGATGATGCCCTTGGGGCGCAGGTCGAAATGCTCGCGCACCAGTGCGGCCAGGCGGTCGTCCGACACCACTCCGGTGCCTTCGGTGTACACGGTGATGTTCATGGGCTCAGCCACGCCGATGGCGTAGGCCACCTGGATCTGGCACTGGCGCGCGAGGCCCGCGGCCACGATGTTCTTGGCCACATAGCGGGCAGCGTAGGCAGCCGAACGGTCCACCTTCGTTGGGTCCTTGCCGCTGAAAGCACCGCCGCCGTGGGGGCAGGCGCCGCCGTAGGTGTCCACGATGATCTTGCGGCCGGTCAGGCCACAGTCGCCCTGGGGGCCACCGATGACGAAGCGGCCGGTGGGGTTGATCAGGTAGCGCGTGTTCTGCAGCCATTCCTTGGGCAGCACGGGCTTGATGATCTCTTCGATGATGGCTTCGGTGAACGAGGCCTTCATCCTGGTCTGGGTTTCGCTCTGGTCGGGGTGGTGCTGGGTGGAGAGCACCACGGTATCAATGCTGTGGGGCTTGCCGTCCACATAGCGCATCGTCACTTGCGACTTGGCGTCGGGGCGCAGGAACGGCAGGCGGCCGTCCTTGCGCAGCTGGGCCTGGCGCTCGACGAGGCGGTGCGCGTAGTAGATGGGCGCTGGCATCAGCTCGGGCGTTTCGTCGCAGGCATAGCCGAACATCAGGCCCTGGTCGCCAGCGCCGGTGTTCAGGTGGTCGTCGCTCGCGTGGTCCACGCCCTGGGCGATGTCGTTGGACTGCTTGTCGTAGGCGACGAGCACGGCGCAGCCTTTGTAGTCGATGCCGTAGTCAGTGTTGTCGTAGCCGATGCGCTTGATGGTGTCGCGCGCCACCTGGATGTAGTCCACGTGGGCATTGGTGGTGATCTCGCCCGCCAGCACCACCAGGCCGGTGTTGGTCAGCGTTTCAGCGGCGACACGCGAGCGGGGGTCCTGTTTGAAGATCGCATCGAGAATCGCGTCCGAGATCTGGTCGGCCACCTTGTCGGGGTGGCCTTCGGAGACGGATTCCGAGGTAAAGAGAAAGTCGTTCGCCATTTGAATAAACTCCTGTGTTCCGGCATTTGGGGCGTTGCCCTCACCCCGAAGGAGATCTGGCGAACGCTTTAGCAGATTTTTTTAACGTCGCCCTGCAAGTTGCTCATTTAACTCAGCGACCCCGTTATTTTAATGCCAGTCGTCTTCCGATTCTTTTCCGTATTTCCGCTGTGGTTGCTGCACGTCATGGGCGCGGCCATGGGCTGGGTGGCGTTTGTGGCGTCTCCTACCTACCGGCGCCGGTTTCTCGCCAACTCGGCGTTGGCGGGCTATGCGTTTGGCGATGTGCGTGCCGCCGTGGCCCATGCGGGCCGCATGGTGGCCGAGCTGCCGCGCCTGTGGATGGGCGCGACCATGCCCTGCGCACTCACGGGCGAGGCCTGTGTGGAGCAGGCCTACGCCGCCGGTCGTGGCATCGTGTTTCTGACCCCACACCAGGGGTGTTTTGAACTCTCGGCCCAGGCCGCAGCGCGGCGCTGGAGCGCGGAGCGTGGCCCCATCACCGTGCTGTACCGCCCCGCGCGCCAGGCCTGGCTGGCCAAGGTGATGGAGACCGCCCGCAACCGCCCCGGCATGCTGGCCGTGCCTACCACGCTGGCAGGCGTGCGCCAGATGATCAAGGCCCTGCGCCGGGGCGAGGCCGTGGGCCTGCTGCCTGACCAGGTGCCGCCCGAGGGGCAGGGCCAGTGGGCGCCTTTTTTTGGGCGCGACGCCTACACCATGACCCTGGCGGTGCGCCTGGCGCAACAGACCGGCGCAGCCGTGGTGCTGGCGCGCTGCGAGCGGCTGCCGTGGGGGCGTGGCTATGTCACGCATTTCGAGCCGCTTTCCGCGCCGCTGTCCGCCGACATGGACCAGGCCGTGCTGCAAATCAACCAGGCCATGGAACATCTCATCCGCCAATGCCCCGAGCAGTACCTGTGGGGCTACGGCCGCTACAAGCAGCCGCGTGGCGAGGCTGCTGCGGCAGAGCCTGCCGCCGGAGGCGCCGCATGAAGGGCCTCACAGGGCGTTTGGGTGTGGGTTTCATGCGGGTGCTGGCGCTGCTGCCGCTGCCGGTGTTGCGCGGCATGGGCTGGCTGCTGGGGCAGGTGGCGTTTGTGCTGGTGGCGCCCCGCCGCAAGGTGGCGCTGCGCAATCTGGCGCTGTGTTTCCCTGACTGGACCGAAGCGCGCCGCCGCGCGGTGGCGCGGGCCAGTTTTGTCGCGTTTTGCCAGACCTGGCTGGACCGCAGCTGGCTGTGGGCTGCGCCGCGTTCGGTGGTGGAGCAGCGTGTGCGCCTGACCGGTGCGGTGCACGAGCTCGACGGCGACACGCCCACCATATTGTTTGCGCCGCATTTCTACGGCATGGACGCGGGGGGGCTGGCCTTGCCGCTGCGCAGCAGCCGTGCGTTCACCTCCATCTTTGCCACCCACCCTGATCCGGCGGTGGATGCCTGGTTCATGGCGGGGCGCCAGCGTTTTGGCGATGTGCGCATGCTCAACCGTTCGGACGGCGTCAAACCCATCATCGCCAACCTGCGCAAGGGTGGCTTGCTGTACCTGCTGCCTGACATGGACTATGGCCGCAACGATTCGGTGTTTGTGCCGTTCTACGGCGTGACGGCGGCCACCATTCCGTCGCTGTCGCGGTTTGCTCGGCTGGGTCGCGCCAAGGTGGTGGGCGTGTATTCGCGCATGACGCCCACCGGGTACGTGGCCGAGGTTTCGCCCGCCTGGGCCAACTACCCCACCGAAGATGCCGAGGCCGACACGGCCCGCATGAACCGCGAACTGCAGGCCGTGATCGACACGATGCCCGAGCAGTACTACTGGGTACACAAGCGCTTCAAGACCCGCCCGGAGGGCGAGCCCTCCGTGTATTCCCGCTGAAATATCAGCAAAAATGGCCTGAAGCGCCAGTGCATCATGCGCTGATAGCTATTGTTTAGATAGCAAAAAACGCTGCAGTTCCACGGCTACGCGCTCTGGGTGCTCGTGCACGATCCAGTGCGATGCCTGCTCCACCTGCTGCACCTGCAGCCGGGGAATCCAGCCGGGCAGGCCGTCGAGCAGGCCAGGCAGCAGGGCCGGGTCGTCCATGCCCCAGAGCACCAGCGTGGGCACGCCCACCGTCAACATCGACTCGGGCAGGGTGATGGCCTGGGCGCCGGGGTCGCCCTCACGCGGCGGGCGGATGGGGCTGGCGCGGTAGTAGTTGCAGGCACCCTGCAGGCCCTGCTGCCACAGGGCCCGGTACTGGGCGCGCACCTCGTCGGTCAGCCATGCGGGGGCGCTGCCGTCCGGGGCGTTGAAAAAGGCGAACAGGCGGCGGAAGTCGTCTTCGGCGAGCAGGGCCTCGGCATCGGGTCTGCACAAGAAATGCATGTACTGGCTGCCCGCCTGCTGGGCGGCGTTGTGCGACAGCTCGCGCACAAAGGCGCCAGGGTGGGGCGAGTTGATGATGGCCAGGCGCTTCATCAGCTGGGGCTGCTGGTTGGCCAGGTTCCACGCCACGGCGCCGCCCCAGTCATGCGCAATCAGGCATTCCAGCGCGCTGCCGGGGCATTCGTGGGCGATCAGTGCCACCAGGTCCTGCACCAGGTGCTTGGCGCGGTACGCGTCCACCGCCTGCGGGCTGCTGGACGGGCCAAACCCGCGCAGGTAGGGCGCCACGCAGCGGTAGCCGCCGTTTTCGGGGCGGGCAAAGTGCAGCAGCAGTTCATCCCAGATGAAGGCCCCCTCGGGGAACCCGTGCAGGAACAGCAGCACCGGGCGTCCGGGGATGCCGCTCACGCGGCAGTGCAGGGTGATTCCGTGGGGGAGGTCAACAGGGCAATCTTGGATCATGGTGCTATGCATTCTGTAGCTGCCAGCGCATGAATCGATTGCGCTAGCGGCTAGTTGGGCTCGGATTCGCTGGTGGGCGATGGCTGGGCGGGGCTGCTGCTGTCCGCAGCCGCAGGGGGCTCTTCGGCGAGGGGCTTCACCGGGTGCGCCCACTGCCACAGCAGCTGGGCCACTTCATCCACCCCTTGCTTTTTGAGGGCCGAGAACATCTTCACCTCGCCGCCGCCCGCGTGCAGTCGCGTAATCGACAGCACCTTGGCCTGTTCAGCGCGCGTGAGCTTGTCGGCCTTGGTCAGCACGATGAGGAACTTGAGACCCTCCTCGACCCGGGGGCGCACCACTTCGAGCAGCGCCTCATCCAGCTCGGTCAGGCCCAGGCGGGGGTCGCACAGCAGCACGATGCCCGTGAGGCCGGGGCGGCTGACCAGGTAATTCACCATCACCTGCTGCCAGCGCACCTTGTCCGATCGCGACACGGCGGCGTAGCCGTAGCCGGGCAAGTCGGCCAGCACGGCGTCCATCACCCCTTGTTTGCCCAGCGAGAACAGGTTGATGTGCTGGGTGCGCCCTGGCTTCTTGGAGGCAAACGCCAGTTGTTTTTGCTGGGTGAGGGTGTTGATGCAGGTGGACTTGCCCGCGTTGGAACGGCCCACGAAAGCGATTTCGGGTACGTCGATGGGCGGCAGGTGGTGCAGCTGCGCCGCCGTGGTGAGGAACCTGGCGGTGTGCATCCAGCCCATGGCGATTTTGGCGTCGGGTGCGGGCGGGAGAGAGCCAGCAACTGGCGCAGAGGGGGGTGTCGTCATGGGGAGTTGGGAGAGAAAGAACCATCATTGTAGAATCGCGAGGTTTTGCGCACATAAACACACACCCTCGATATGAAGTTGCTCGCCTCATTGCTGACGGCTGCCGCACTGGCAGCACCTGTTTTCTCGGCCTTTGCAGCGGGTGACGCACCCAAAGCGGCCAAGCCGGATCTCGTCAAGGGCGAGGCCAGCTTCACTGCGGTGTGTGCGGCCTGCCACGGCGCAGACGGCAACTCGGCCATCGCGGCCAACCCCAAGCTGTCGCAGCAACACCCCGAATACCTGGTCAAGCAGCTGCAGGAATTCAAGTCCGGCAAGCGCAACAACGCCATCATGAAGGGCTTTGCCACGGCCCTGTCGGATGACGACATGCGCAACATCGCCTACTGGCTCACGTCCAAGCCCGCCAAGGCTGGCTTTGCCAAGGACAAGGACCTGGTGGCCATGGGCGAACGCATCTACCGCGGCGGCATTGCCGACCGCCAGATCGCCGCTTGCGCTGGCTGCCACAGCCCCAATGGCGCTGGCATCCCTGCGCAATACCCCCGCCTTTCGGGCCAACACGCTGATTACACGGTGTCGCAGCTGAACATGTTCCGCGACGGCTCGCGTGCCAACAGCATCCAGATGACCCAGGTGGCGGCCAAGCTCAACGACAAGGAAATCAAGGCCGTGGCGGATTACATCGCCGGCCTGCGTTGATTGATTTTTGTCAGAGCCAGGCCTGTTTGACCGGGCCGCACGGAACCTACCGCCAATAACAACCCCAAAAAGGGCGGGTCCATCGCAGCGATGGTCCCGCCCTTTTTCTTTCGCGCTTCGCAGACACCGCTCCCATCCATGTCCGACAACACCCAGGGCCTTAGCATGAATTCCGGCTCCCAGGCCCTGCGCGCCGGGGTCGAGTTGCTGTCTTCGATGCGGTTCGCCATCTCGCTGCTGACGGTGATCTGTATCGCCTCGGTGATCGGCACGGTGCTCAAGCAGCACGAACCGGCGGCCAACTATGTCAACCAGTTCGGGCCGTTCTGGGCCGAGTTGTTCGGTGCCATCCAGCTCAACGCGGTGTACAGCGCCTGGTGGTTCCTGCTGATCCTGGCGTTCCTGGTGACCAGCACTTCGCTGTGCATTGCCCGCAACACACCCAAGATCCTAGTGGACCTCAAGACCTACAAGGAAAACATCCGCGAGCAAAGCCTCAAGGCGTTTCACCATAAAGCGCAGGCCGATCTGCCGGAACCGGCCGAGGCCGAAGCGCGCCGCATTGGCACGCTGCTGGCCGGTGGCGGCTGGAAAGTGCGCCTGCAGCAGCGCGATACGACCGCAGGCCCTGGCACGGGCTGGATGGTGGCGGCCAAGGCGGGTGCCGCCAACAAGATCGGTTACATCGCCGCGCACAGCGCCATCGTGCTGGTGTGCGTGGGCGGGTTGCTGGACGGTGACCTCATCGTGCGCGCGCAGATGTTGCTGGGCGGCAAGTCGGTCTATACCGGTGGCGGGTTGATCGCCGACGTGAAGCCCGAGCACCGTCTGTCCGAGCGCAACCCCACCTTCCGGGGCAACCTGCTGGTGGCCGAAGGCACACAGTCGAGCACGGCCATCCTGAGCCAGTCCGACGGGGTGCTGCTGCAGGATCTGCCGTTTGCGATCGAACTCAAGAAGTTCATCGTGGAGCACTACTCCACGGGCATGCCCAAGCTGTTCGCTAGCGAAATCATCATCCATGACAAGGCCACGGGCGAGAAGATACCCGCCCGCGTTGAGGTGAACCACCCCGCCAGCTACAAGGGGATCGAGATCTACCAGTCGAGTTTTGACGACGGCGGCTCGCACCTCAAGCTGCGCGCGGTGCCCATGGTGGCGGGCGCCAGGCCTTTTGACGTCGAGGGCGTGGTGGGCAACTCCACCCAGCTCACCAACCAGGGCGGGGGGGCCGGCAGTGAAACGCTGACGCTGGAGTTCACGGCGCTGCGCACCATCAACGTCGAGAACTTTGGCGGTGCCGGCCCTGGCGGCAGCGGTGCAGACGTGCGCAAGGTGGACCTGCGCGAGTCGGTGGAATCGCGCCTGGGCGCAGCCAACAAGACCGTCACCAAAAAAGAACTGCGCAACGTGGGCCCGAGCGTCAGCTACAAGCTGCGTGATGCGGCCGGCCAGGCCCGCGAGTTCCACAACTACATGCTGCCAGTGGACACAGGCGACGGCGTGCCGGTGTTCCTGCTGGGTGTGCGTGAGTCTCCGGCAGAGCCCTTCCGTTACCTGCGAGTTCCAGCCGACGACAAGGGCAGCATGGATGGTTTCATGCGTATGAAGGCTGCGCTGGCGGACCCCCAGGCCCGGGAGCAGGCGGTGCGCCGCTATGTGTCCCAGGCCATGGATGCCTCGCGCCCTGAGCTGGCCGAGCAACTGCAGCAGTCGGCCGTGCGTGCACTGGCGCTGTTCGCTGGGCGGGGCATGGTCGATGGCAAGCCCACGGGCGGGCTGCAGGCCGTGTCGGACTTCATGGAGGCCAACGTGCCAGAGGCCGAGCGCGCGCGCGCAGGCGAGGTGCTGGTGCGCATTCTGAACGGCACGCTGTTCGAACTGGCCCAGCTGTCGCGCCAACGGGAGGGCCTGCCGCCGTTGCCGCAGGACGAGCAGACCCGGGGCTTCATGACACAGGCAGTGCTCTCGCTCAGCGACGCACAGATTTACCCTGCGCCCATGGCGTTTGAGCTCAAGGACTTCACGCAGGTGCAGGCCAGCGTGTTCCAGGTGGCGCGAGCCCCTGGCAAGAATGTTGTCTATCTGGGCTGCGCCTTGCTGATTCTGGGCGTTTTTGCCATGCTCTACGTGCGCGAGCGGCGCCTGTGGGTCTGGGTGGCGCCGCAGGACGGCCGCACCCACGCCACCATGGCCCTGTCCACCAACCGCAAGACCATGGACGGCGACCAGGAATTTGTCCAGCTCGCACAAAAACTGATCGGGGCATCGCCCCGCGAAGGCACCGCATGAACACCGCGACTTCTTCCTCGACCGTTACCACCATCACCCTGAACGAGGGGTTCTTCTCTCGCCGCAACTGGTTTGACTGGCTGTTTGCCGCCATCGTGGCCGTGGGGGCGTTGTATGCGCTGCAGCGCTACGGCGCCTTCATGGATGTCTATGAAAAAGGCATTTTGCTGGGTGCCATTCCGTGCACGATCTGGTTGTGCTGGTTCTGGCGCCCCTTGCGTGCGCTGATGCTGATCGTGGCTGCGGTGGCGCTGTTGGCCATCGGCCTGTACCAGCAGGACGGGGCAGGCAGCCTGGCGCGGGCAGACACGGTGTTCGGCCTCAAGTATTTCCTGTCGAGCCAGTCCGCCATCCTGTGGATGAGCATGCTGTTCTTCATCAGCACGGCGTTTTACTGGGTGGGCATGTTCTCGCGTGGCGAAGGCAAGACCATGAGCATGCTGGGCTCGCGCATTGCGTGGGTGGCGGTGGCCATGGCGCTCATCGGCACTCTGGTGCGCTGGTACGAAAGCTATCTCATTGGCCCGGACATTGGCCACATCCCGGTCAGCAACCTGTACGAGGTGTTCGTTCTGTTTTGCTGGATGACGGCCGCGTTCTATCTGTACTACGAGCAGCAGTACGACACGCGCGCGCTGGGTGGTTTTGTGATGCTGGTGGTCAGTGCCGCCGTGGGCTTTTTGCTCTGGTACACCGTGGTGCGCGAGGCGCATGAGATCCAGCCGCTGGTCCCTGCGCTCAAGAGCTGGTGGATGAAGCTGCATGTGCCTGCCAACTTCATCGGCTATGGCACGTTTGCCCTGTCTGCCATGGTGGCATTTGCCTACCTGATCAAGCAGCAGGCCACCGAGACCCGCTGGTACAAGCTGGCGCCGCTGTGGCTGCTGGGCGTGGTGCTGTGTTTTGAACCCATCGTGTTCCGCCAAGGCGCGACGGAGAACGGCGGCAGCTACTGGATGGTGTACTTCGGTATTTCGGCGTTGATCGTGGCAGGCATCCTGCTGGGGCGCAAGCGCATCGCGGCACGCCTGCCGTCGTTCGAGATTCTGGATGACGTGATGTACAAGTCCATCGCGGTGGGCTTTGCGTTCTTCACCATCGCCACGGTGCTGGGTGCGCTGTGGGCGGCCGAGGCCTGGGGTGGCTACTGGAGCTGGGACCCGAAGGAGACTTGGGCGTTGATCGTCTGGCTCAACTACGCGGCCTGGTTGCACATGCGTCTCATGAAGGGCCTGCGCGGTACAGTCTCTGCCTGGTGGGCCTTGGTCGGTCTGGCGGTGACCACATTCGCGTTCCTGGGCGTCAACATGTTCCTGAGCGGCTTGCACAGCTACGGCACGCTGTGATGACATAAGGCCAGCTTGGCGACTCCTTGCGAGATCATCAACAGGCTCTGAGGGCGTGTCGGGCATCGACAGGCGCACAGCAACTATTGCGTCTTCGGTGTAACCTGAGCGGTCTAGGGAACGAATTAACAGTTGTTCTGCTCTATCGCTGCAGCTGTTTTGATCCCACCATGACCGGAGCCCTCCATGCTGATCCCCCCGCGCGATTCGGGTTTTAACCACCCGCACTCCTCCGAAATCACTCCCCGCTCGGTCTATGAAGACCGTCGCCAGATGCTCAAGCTTATGGCGGGCGGTGCCGCAGGTGCCGCGATCGCGGCCTGGGCGGGCCGCGAGGCGCTGGCGCAGCAGGCTGCCGTCGCGCGCCCTGGCAAGCTGGCTCCACTGGCGGGTGCCAAGTCGGCAGTGGCGGGGGCTGTGTCTATGGAGAAGCTCACCGACTACAAAGACGCCAGCACCTACAACAACTTCTACGAGTTTGGCACCGACAAGGCTGACCCTGCTCGCAATGCGCATACCCTCAAGACCACACCGTGGACGGTGGAGGTCGAAGGATTGGTCAAGAAGCCCGGCAAATACGGCATCGAAGACTTGATCAAGCTCAGCGCGCAGGAAGAACGCATCTACCGCTTGCGTTGCGTGGAAGGCTGGTCCATGGTCATCCCCTGGGTGGGATATTCGTTGGCAGAACTGATCAAGCGTGTAGAGCCACAAGGCAGTGCAAAGTACGTCGAGTTCGTCACGCTGGCCGACAAGGCGACCATGCCTTTTGTCGGCTCGCGCGTGCTGGACTGGCCTTACGTGGAAGGCCTGCGCATGGACGAAGCCATGCACCCGCTGACCTTGCTGGCTTTTGGCATGTACGGCGAAGTGCTGCCCAACCAGAACGGCGCGCCGGTGCGTCTGGTGGTGCCATGGAAGTACGGCTTCAAGAGCGCCAAGAGCATTGTGAAGATCCGCTTTGTCGAAAAGGAACCAGGCACGGCGTGGAACAAGGCGGCCCAGCAGGAGTACGGGTTTTATTCGAACGTGAACCCCAATGTGGATCACCCCCGCTGGAGCCAGGCGACCGAGCGGCGCATCGGCGAGGATGGCTTGTTTGCCAAGAAGCGCAAGACGCTGATGTTCAACGGCTACGAAGCCCAGGTCGGCCAGCTCTACGCGGGCATGGACCTCAAGAAGTTCTACTGATCGCCCGGGTCTCGCTGCCACCTTGGGCGGCCTGCGAGACCAAGGTGGTTCTTGAATCGCGATGCGAAAACTATTGCTCCACCCCGTCGCCAAGCCGGTGGTGTTTGTGTTGTGCCTGTTGCCGTTGGCATGGCTGGTCTATGCGGCGGTGGCGAACCAGCTGGGTGCCAACCCTGCGGAGGCATTGATCCGGGCAACCGGTGACTGGACGCTGCGGGCGCTGTGTGTGGTGCTGGCCATCACTCCGCTGCGGGTCATTACCTCCACCCCGCAACTGGCGCGCTATCGGCGCATGTTGGGGTTGTTCGTGTTTTTCTATGGCGTGCTGCACCTGCTGAGTTACAGCTGGTTCGACATGGGTTTCGATATCCCGGACATCCTGCGCGACATTGCCAAGCGGCCATTCATTCTGGTGGGCTCATTGGCCCTGGTGCTGCTGGCCTTGCTGGCCGCCACGTCGTTCAACCGCGCCATCAAGGCCCTGGGCGGCAAACGCTGGCAGGCGTTGCACCGCGCCGTCTATGCGGTGGCCGGGTTGGCCGTTCTGCACTTTTTCTGGATGCGTGCTGGCAAGAACAACTTTGGTGAAGTGGCGGTCTACGCCAGTATCCTCGGCGTGCTACTGGGTTGGCGGCTCTGGCACCGACTTCATAAGCGCGCCGCCGCATCGGCGGGTGCTGCCGCGGGGCGGTCAGCGGTGGGTTCACCCTGATGGGGCTTTGCTATAAAAATAATAGCTGCTAGCGCATGTTTTTGTTGCGCTAGCAGCCGATTTCTTTTGATTTTTAGCCGTTGACTGCCCGCAGCGCGGGACGCATCTGTCGGGTCACAGGGTCGATGTACGCGGTAGGAATCTGGTACGCGCGGTCATCGAACAGGTCAATGCCACACATCAGGTTCTCGATCCAGTCAAAGAAGTCGTTGATGGCTTCCTTGCCCATGATGGGGGCACCGTGCTGCGGCACCAGCATGGCAATGTCGAGTTGCCGGGCCATGCGTGCCCACAGGCGCAGTATCTTGTTGGACACCATGTAGCGGCGGTGGAAACCTTCCATGCGCGGGATGTGCGCCTTGAGGTCGGTCACCGGCACGCGGGCTTCGGCCCCCGACATCATGGACACCCCCAGGTCGCCCGTGAACAGGATGCGGCTGACCGGGTCGTAGAAGTGGAAGTTGCCTTCGGAGTGCATGAAGTGCGCGGGCAGCAGCACCAGTTCATGGCGCCCCAGGGGCAGGTGGCCGCCACCGTCCGGCACGCCGATCACCCGGTTTTCTGTCTTGCCCACCTTGGTGAAGTGCGGCGCAAACCTCTCCCACACACGCGATATCACCAGGTTGGCCTTGGTGCTGGTCATCCAGCGGTCCAGCGAGGCAATGATGTCCGGGTCCGCATGCGAAGCGATCAGGTACGACAGCTTGTGCGGCGGGAAATGTTTGGTCATCCCCATGAACAGTTCGTTGAACGCGAGGTTGCCGCCCGGGTCGATGATGGCGCCGGTGTCATCGTCCACGATCAGGAACTGATTGGCCTGCACGGCCTGTCCATCCTCCTCGATGAGGTCGGTGAACATCAGGCAAGCATGATTTTTGTCGCGGTAGAGTTCCAGGGCCATGGCCATCCTGCGGTGCAATAAAGCGCAGACTGTACGAGTACCCCTATGGATTGTGCTTGATGGAAATCAAGCGACATCGCATTGCCTGGCCATCTTGCGCAGGCGGCTTGATGCGTCAGCGTGGCTGGGAAGCGGTGGCGGCGGGTGTGGGCGCACTGCTGGCGTCTTTGCCCGGGGTCAGTGTTTGCGGCAGCGTGGCGCGCTGGCTTGCCGCAGGGCCGGTAGGCAGATACAACGGCCCCCGCTGACCGCAGCCGAAGAGGGCCGCCGCACTGGCAGCAAGGACAAGCGTCCTGACTAGAATTTGGGGAGCTTTCAACATGCGCAAATTGTAATGACCGACCTCGAATTCATGGACCACGCCGAACAACTGCTGCTTGCCGTCGAACGCAGCTGTGATCGCATCAACGACACTTCGGATGCCGATGTGGACAGCCAGCGCTCGGGGGGCATGGTGACTTTGACTTTTCCCAACCGCAGCCAGATCGTGATCAACCTGCAAAAGCCGCTGCACGAGGTGTGGATGGCCGCCCGGTCTGGCGGCTATCACTATCGTTTTGATGGCAGCCACTGGCAGGACACCAAGGGCGCTGGCGAATTTTTTGCGTGCCTCACGCGCGATGCGTCGCAACAGTCCGGGATGCCGCTGCAGTTTGCCCCTTAACTTACTCCGCGCTCGCCCAGCTCAAGAGGGCGGCGCTGCGGAGTACGAAGGGCTCAGTTCCGGAACAAATCGAGGATGCGGCTGCGTTCTTCAGAAGGCGGCGGTGCTTGGGGCGTTACTGCGGAGGAGGCAGAACGATCATCTACACCCACGCTTGAGACGCCCGCGTTGCGCGCGTATTCTTCATAGAACCACTCGCCACCCACATTCACTACGCCGGGTGGCACGGTGGGCTCCATCACTGGCACGCCCTTGAGTGCGCGCTCCATGAAGCTGATCCACACCGGCAGGCTGAGGCCCCCGCCGGTTTCCCGACTGCCCAGATTGCGCGGCGTGTCGTACCCGATCCAGGTGACAGCCGCGATGGTGGGCTGGAACCCCGCGAACCACGCGTCCACCGAATCGTTGGTGGTGCCGGTTTTGCCATAAAGATCGGGGCGCTTGAGGGTGGACTGGGCCCTTGCTGCAGTGCCGGTGCGGGTCACCTCCTGCAACAGGCTGCTCATCACAAAGGCGTTGCGCGCGTCGATGGCCCGGGGCTGCTCGTTGAGCGCGGGTGGCGTGATCTCTGAAATGACCCGGCCCTTATGGTCGGTCACCTTCGCGATCAGCCAAGGATTGACGCGGTAGCCCCCGTTGGCAAACACGGAATATGCGGATGCCATTTGCAGGGGCGTGACCGAGCCCGCACCCAGCGCCATGGTCAGGTAGGCCGGGTGCTTTTCAGGGTCGAATCCAAATCGCCCCACCCATTCCTGCGCGGTTTTGGGGCCCACGGCCTGCAGGATCCGGATAGAAATCATATTTTTGGACTTCGCCAAGCCTGTGCGCATAGTCATGGGGCCGTCGTACTTGCCGTCGTAGTTCTTGGGCTCCCACGGCTGACCACCAGTGACACCCGCGTCGAAGAACAGCGGAGCGTCATTGATCACGGTGGCAGGCGTGAAGCCTTTTTCTAGCGCTGCTGAGTAGATGAACGGCTTGAAGCTCGAACCAGGCTGGCGCCATGCCTGCGCTGCGTGGTTGAACTTGTTCTTGTCAAAGTCGAATCCACCCACCAATGCACGGATGGAGCCATTGCGGGGGTCGAGCGCGACAAAGGCGCCTTCTACCTCGGGCAGTTGTGTAATCTCCCAGGAGCCCTTGGGCGTCTTGACCACGCGGATGACGGCACCGCGCCGGATCTTGATATTGGGCGGCGCCTTGTCGCTGAGCCCCGACTGCGCAGGTTTGAGTCCATCGCCGGTGATCTCCAGCGAGTCGCCATTGGCACGAGCGGCCAGGATGCGTTTGGCGGATGCCTCCAGCACCACAGCGGAGAGCACGTCACCGTTGTCGGGGTGGTTGGCAAGCGCGTCGTCAATGGCGTCCTCCACTTCCTGGGCTGCTGTAGGCAACGCCACGAACTTCTCCGGTCCCCGGTACTGCTGGCGCCGCTCGTAATCCATGATCCCGCGCCGCAGCGCAACATAGGCGGCCTCTTGCTCTGCCGCATTGAGGGTGGTGTAAACGTTAAGGCCGCGCGTGTAGGCCTCATTGCCGTATTGCGCGAAGATGAGCTGGCGGGTCATTTCGGCAACGTACTCCGCGTGGATGCGTGTGTTGTCGGGTCCCGTACGGATTTTCAACTCTTCCTTCTTGGCTTGCTCTGCTTGTTGCGCAGTGATGAAGCCGTTTTCCTCCATCCGCTCGATGATGTACTGCTGGCGAGCGCGGGCACGTTTGGGATTGCTGATGGGGTTGTAGGCAGATGGTGCCTTGGGCAAACCCGCAAGCATTGCAGCTTCAGCGATGGAAACGGATTTAAGCGGTTTGCCAAAATAAGCCTCGGAGGCAGCCGCAAAACCATACGCACGATTGCCAAGGAAAATCTGATTCATGTAAATCTCAAGAATCTGATCCTTGCTCAGCAGGTGCTCCAATTTAAAAGTCAGTAAGATTTCGTAAATTTTGCGAGTAAATGTTTTCTCAGATGAAAGATAAACATTACGTGCTACTTGCATGGTGATCGTTGAGGCGCCTTGGCTTTTCACCCGCCCCAAATTGGCAAGGCCCGCACGCAGCACACCTTTGTAGTCCACGCCACCGTGCTGAAAGAAGCGAGAGTCTTCGATCGCCAGCACTGCGTCTTTCATGACTTGCGGAATCTCGTCGATGGGAGTGAGGTTGCGGCGCTCCTCACCAAACTCGCCCAGCAAAGCACCCTCAGCGGAGTACACGCGCAGCGGCAACTTGGGACGGTAGTCCGCCAAGTCTGAAATATCTGGCAGGTTGGGGTAGGCCACTGACAATGCCACTGCGATCGTGAGCGCCAAGCCCATCGCCGCAGCAGCCGCCAGCCCGGTGATCCAGAGCGCGATGCGAACCAACCAGCGAAGCCAACCGGGCCGAGTGCGGGCAGGAGAGGTATCCGATTTGTCGGAGGACTTCGAGGGAGAGGGCGGCATATCGCTCCGATGGGTAAGACCGCCCATTATAAAAATGTCTGCTACAGCGGGGCGAAATCCGATTTCACGCTTGGCAGGACGCCGCCGAAAGGCTTCCTGTACTGGCCAAGTGGTATTGCCGCACCCAGAAATTTCGTCTGCTTTTGGCAACGCTCTATGGGCGTTACAGGGGGAAAAATCTTTGCTGGAGAACTATCTTACTGATAGCATTCATGTGAAGTGTTAAGTTTTGTTGCCTCATTTTGGCAAGTTACAGGGGACCAATCTTGATCTCAATGGGGTCTTTGTTCAGTCGCCAGTCTGCTCCGCTGCTGGGAATCGACATCAGCTCCTCCAGCGTCAAGCTGGTGGAGTTGGGGCGCGATAAGGCAGGTAGTCTGGTCCTTGAGCGTTGTGCGATCGAGCCGCTGGAGCGAGGCTGGATCACCGATGGCAACATCGAAAAATTTGACGAGGTCGCGGACGCATTGCGTCGACTGGTCAAGAAAAGTGGCACCAGAACCAAAAACGTGGCCCTCGCCCTGCCTCCGTCCGCAGTAATCACTAAAAAGATTACGCTGCCTGGTGGCATGACGGAGCAGGAGCTGGAGGTTCAGGTCGAATCCGAAGCCAATCAATACATCCCATTTTCACTTGATGAAGTCAGCTTGGACTTTTGCGTCATTGGTCCCAGCAAGAATGCGCCAGGGGATGTCGATGTGCTGATTGCTGCATCCCGGCGCGAAAAAGTTCAAGACAGGCAAGGCTTGGCGGAAGCTGCTGGGCTGAAGCCTGTTGTGGTCGATATTGAATCGCATGCATCGCGCTTGGCTGCAGGGCGCTTGATTGAAGCGTTGCCAAATAAGGGCGTGGACGCCATGGTGGCGCTCTTTGAAGTGGGCGCCTTGACGACCAGCATGCAGGTGATCCGGAACGAAGAAGTTCTGTATGACCGCGACCAAGCCTTTGGCGGCGCACAACTGACCCAACTGATTGTTCGCCAGTACGGCTTTTCGGTAGAGGAAGCCGAGAGCAAAAAGCGTAGCGGTGATTTGCCAGAAGACTATCAATCAGCGGTCCTTCGTCCTTTTGTTGACAGCATGGCCCAGGAAATTGGCCGGGCCTTGCAGTTCTTCTTCACCAGCACGCCGCACAATCGTGTAGACCACATCATGTTGGCCGGGGGGTCTGCTCCGCTGCCCGGGCTGACGGAAGCAGTCACCCAACAAACAGGTTTTGCATGCAGCGCCGTCAACCCATTTGATGGCATGGAAATCGGAAGTTCCGTGCGACTGAAAAAAATGGTGCGTGAAGCACCGTCGTACCTGACCTCTTGCGGTCTTGCTATGCGGAGGTTCCTGCAGTGATTCTTATCAATCTTTTGCCTCACCGCGAGGAGGCCCGTAAGCGCCGCAAGGAGGCCTTTCAGGCGACGATGTTTGCATCGTTTCTGTTGGGGCTTGCTATTGCCGGAGCCATCTACTGGTGGTTTCAGATCATGATCACGGATCAGCAGAACAAGAACGCCTTTCTTCAACAGGAAATCAAGGTATTGGAAGGGCAGATCAAAGAAATTGCCTCCATTGAAGATGAGATCGCCTCACTGCGTGCGCGCCAGAAGGCCGTGGAAGATCTTCAGTCCGATAGAAATTTGCCCGTTCACTTGCTTACTGAGCTGGTCAAGCAACTGCCCGATGGTGTGTATGTCACGGCGATCAGGCAATCTGGACAATCAATCAATATGCAGGGAATGGCTCAGTCCAATGAGCGTGTTTCTGAACTGCTGCGCAACTTGGCGAGTAATACTCCGTGGTTGGCTAAACCGGAGCTTGCGGAGATAACTGCCAGTACTGTCGCACTGAGTCAGAGGGACCAACGTCGGGTCTCATCCTTTAATTTGAAATTTCAATTGGTGCGTGCCAGTGATGCGCAAAAAACTATAGCGGCTGCCAGTGGTGCGGCCTCCTCGCCTGGGGGTAAGTGACATGGCGAAAATCAAAGAAAATTCGATCAACTTCGCTGAGCGCATCGAGTCGGTTCAGCGACAGTTTAAAAATCTTGATACTAAAGATCCCTCGGTATGGCCTGTGCTGCCAAAGGTGATTCTTTGCATTTTTATCGCAGGTGCAGTTGCGGCTATATCGTGGTTTGCATTCTTGCAGGACTATGAAGTACAGTTGGATGGAGAGCGTACCAAGGAATTGGCTTTGCGCACAGACTATCAAAATAAACTGGTCAAAGCCGTTAGTTTGGATGCTTTGAAGAAGCAAAGAGAGCAAATTCAGCAGTACGTCATACAGCTGGAAAAACAACTTCCAAGCAAGGCTGAAATGGCTGCATTGCTGTCGGATATTAACCAATCCGGCCTGGGGCGGAGTTTGCAGTTTGAGCTTTTTCGGCCGGGGCAAGTGGTAGTGCGAGATTACTACGCTGAGTTACCTATCTCTATCCGAGTAACTGGAAAGTATCATGACATCGGCGCTTTTGCATCAGATATTGCGCATCTGTCACGTATTGTAACGCTGAATAATATGACAATTGTTCCAGGGGCTCGCGATGGGTTAGTCTTGGATGCGACTGCGCGTACCTTCAGATACTTGGATCCAGAGGAAATACAAGCTCAGAAGAAAACTGGAGGAGGGAAGTAATGAGAACTCGTGTTGGATTACTTCTCGCAGGTTGTTCCATCATTCTTGCTAGCTGTGGGTCTTCAGGGGAGGATGAGTTGAGAAATTGGATGGCTGAGCAACGAGCTACTACCAAGCCTAATGTGCAGCCATTGACTGAGCCGAAAAAATTTATTCCTGAGCCATATGCTCAAGAAGGTGCTGTAGAGCCATTCAATCAAATTAAGTTAACTCAAGCATTGAAGCGCGACTCCAATCAGGTGGCTTCAAATGCAGCGTTAATTGCACCGGAGATGACTCGTCGTAAGGAGCCATTAGAGGCGTTTCCTCTTGATTCAATGGCTATGGTGGGTAGTTTAAATAAATCAGAAACGCCTACTGCTTTGATAAGAGTTGATAATTTAATTTATCAGATCAAGGTGGGGAATTATCTCGGGCAAAATTATGGAAAAGTGATCAAAATCACCGAGAATTCGATTCATCTACGCGAAATAGCGCAGGATGCAACTGGGGATTGGATAGAGCGTTCAGCATCGCTTGATCTGCAAGAGGGCAAAAAATGAAACAAAATAGTGGCAAACTTTTGAATTACTGCCGTAGGGCTGCTGTTGGCGTTTCAGTCCTTTTTGTCGCCTTTGGTGCTTTTGCTCAAGGCTCCATTAGTGCTGTTTCTGCCAGTGTTCAGGGCGGGGTTGAAACACTAAAAATTGACTTTTCAGAGCCAGTTGCAACACCTCCTACGGGATTTGCAACTCAATCTCCCGCGCGCATCGCACTAGATTTCCAGGGCGTTGTCAATGGTGCCGGAAAATCGGCGTTTGAAGCCAATTTGGGCAATCTGAAATCTGTCAATATTGTTCAAGCAGGAGAGCGGTCTCGTATTGTTCTAAATCTGAAGTCTCCCACGTCGTACAAGACTGAATTGCAAGGAAAGACATTATTTTTGTTTTTGGAGCCTGTTGCAAGTGCGTCTTCTTCAAACGTGCCGCCTGTTGCTTTTTCCGAGAGTCAGAACACTGATGTTCTTCCGCTGAAGGATATTGATTTTCGTCGCGGGGCCGATGGGGCTGGGAGGGTTGTTATTAACCTTGCGAGCAATCAAGTTGGCGTTGATCTGCAGCAGCAGTCCAAAGGAATCATTGTAGATTTCATGAAGTCCTCAATCCCAGAGGGGCTGCGCCGTCGTTTAGATGTTACGGATTTTGGGACACCGGTCCAGACGGTGACCGCTACACAGAACGGTGAGCGGGTGAGAATGCTGATCGAATCCACCGGGGATTGGGAGCACAGCGCCTACCAAAGCGACAACCAGTTTGTTATTGAGATTCGCCAGAAGAAAATCGATCTTAGTAAACTAACCCAGGGGCCTGGTTACTCCGGCGAAAAGTTATCTTTGAACTTTCAAAATATCGAGGTGAGGTCGTTGCTTCAGGTCATTGCTGATTTTACTAATTTTAATATAGTTACATCGGATACGGTGACCGGTGCACTCACTTTACGGCTCAAAGATGTTCCATGGGATCAAGCGCTCCAGATTATTATGGATGCTAAAGGTCTCGGCATGCGCAAGACAGGGTCTGTTCTATGGATCGCTCCCAAGGACGAAATAGATGCTCGTACAAAGAAGGATTTTGAGGCAGCTCAAGCTATTCAGAAGCTAGAACCTATTAAGACGCAAGCTTTTCAGCTCAATTATGCTAAGTCCGCAGATATAGTTGCACAACTCACTGCCACCTCCGGAGCAAGTGCTGGGAGCACCTCTATTCGTTTTCTGTCTGAGCGAGGAAGTGCAATTTCTGAGCCCCGCACTAACCAGATATTTGTCACTGATACTGCTAGTAAGCTTGAAGAGGTTCGTTTGTTGTTGGCCAGCTTGGATGTGGCTGTGCGTCAAGTGCTAATTGAGGCACGCATTGTTGAGGCACGTGATACTTTCGGTAGATCTTTGGGCGTCCGTCTGGGGGCAACGGACCTGCGGGCAAATCGAGGTGGTGATGGGGGGTATGGTATTGGAGGCGATAATCGCGTGGCTTTCGGTACGTCCTACAGTAACGCTGTAGCTTCAAGCGGTGCCGGTGGAACTACAAGTACCAGTGGAAATTTTGTCAACCTTCCAGCGAGTCTCTCGAATGTCAGTAGTGTTGGTAGCTTCGCTTTGTCAATATTTAACTCTGCGGCGAACAGATTTCTGACTCTGGAACTTTCTGCTATGGAGGCTGACGGTAAGGGACGTATTGTATCCAGTCCACGTATTATCACAGCGGATCAGACAAAGGCACTGATTGAGCAAGGTACTGAATATCCATATGCCGTCACCGCTCCTAATGGAGCGACAACTCTGGCATTCAAAAAAGCGGTGTTGAAGCTTGAGGTTACACCTCAGATTACGCCAGAGGGTAATATCATTCTGGATCTCGACGTCAATAAAGACAGTCGTGGAGAAACTACCACCCAAGGGGTCGCTATCGACACCAAGCACGTCAAGACACAGATTTTGATAGAAAATGGTGGTACTGTCGTTATTGGTGGAATTTTTGAGATGGAAGAAACCAATCAAGAAAACAAAATACCGTTGCTTGGTGATGTCCCTGTTGTGGGTAATTTGTTTAAAAACAGGACAAAAGAATCTACCAAGCGCGAAATGTTGATCTTTATTAGTCCCAAGGTAATTAATGATCGCACTGCGAATCGGTAAATTTAGTATCTAATTTAGGATAGCCAATGTTAAAATATTTCAAAATCTTACCTCTCGCAATGACCGTGGCATTGTCGGCTTGTGGTGGTGGCGGCGGCAGCTCTGGTGAGACCCAGGAAGCCTATACGATTACTGTTCGGGCCGAAAAAAGCCAATTGCCTTTGAATGTGGCTGGAATCGCGCCTGGAATAGGTGTCTACAGCCCCTACAGTACCACTGTGTATGTTGATGCACGCAAAGGGGGTTTCCCTATCCCTGGTGGGAGTGATATATTTGGCTGTAATATATCGGCTGGCTTGGATACTGGTGCGCTGTACTATTTGGATGGAAAGGCTGAGCACGAAACGGAAGTTGATGATGGTAACGGGGGGAAGATCAAGGTTCCCAATGCTTATCGTAGTGTTACTTTGGGTTCTAACTCTGGTGGAAATTCTTTCCACTTTTCCTCGGCTAATCAAGCCGGCACTGCGCGAATTGTTTGCTCGGTCACAGACCCTCGCGACAAGCAGCAGAAATTTGCTAGCGTTGATATTTCCGTAGGCGGGGCAACCGGTAAGCCTGCCAGTGTTCGTTTGCAGGCTCAAATACCAGGATACCTAGGTACGAAGAATAATACTAACAAGCTTCTGTCTCAAATGGCCATTCAAGCGTTTGTTTTGGATGATACCAACCAGCCCGCTTCCAGCGTGTCAGGAGGCAATGTACAGGTGCGCATTCTTTCCGGAACAGAAGCCGCACAGGGAGCGCGCTTGGTATCTGGTGCGCAGAGTGGCAGTGTGCTTCAGTTGCCTACTGTCGGTGGTGTTGCCACATTTTCATTGCTCAGTGGAGTGGAGGCGGGGCCGGTCTTTTTGGAATTGGCAACAGATCGATTCGACAACAATGTGAGCAATGGGATCACTGATCCGATCACTGCTATTTATCCAGTGCAGGTGTTGGAGGCGTTGACAAGCCCGCCGGCGATAGCAGACGTCGACTTGGGTGACGTGACAAAGGGTATTCCTTTTACAAAGTTGTTAACAGTTACCGGCGGCTTGCCTCCATACACATGGGCTGTCACTGGATTGCCCGCAGGTCTAGGCGTGGATTCCTCATCGGGTTTGCTGAACGGAACGCCAAGCACTGGGGCCCAAGAGCGTGAGTATCGTGCTAATGTTGTTGTAACTGACAAGAACAAAATTTCTGCAAAAGCAACAGTGAGACTCAACCTCGTTGGTGGCTTACCTGAAGATTTTGCTATCGGCGAATGCAATTCAAACGCAGTATGTTCAATCGGAACTGCTCCTGCAGGCGCCAACTACTCATATTCTTTCGTGTCCTCTGTAAGCAATGTAACGTGGGCCTTCACGAGCTTGCCCGCTTGGTTGGTTAGTGGAACTACCGGTTCGGCTGGTGTGCTCAACGGCAAGCCTGCTGTCGGTGACTGCGGGACTCGACAGTTTTTGGTAACGGCGACAAAGGGGGCTGCAACTGTGA
The DNA here is from genome assembly GCF_016783915.1 of Acidovorax sp. Lineage (GTDB taxonomy): Bacteria > Pseudomonadota > Gammaproteobacteria > Burkholderiales > Burkholderiaceae_C > Acidovorax. The sequence goes on along the minus strand of NZ_JADHVT010000019.1, from coordinate 21,225 downwards.
CTCGTACACTTAGCATCACCGTAGTCAGCGGAAGCACTCCTGCGCTTGCTTGCCCCTGATTACATTAGATAAACAGTTGCGCAGCGCATCTGGCTGTGCTTCTGATGTAACTTTGCTCTCGGGCCATTTGTAAAATCCCCGGCGTTGCCGGGGATTTTTTCTATTTTGCGCCAGACGATAACCGTCTAGTGAACCGCGCTCAGACTGGCGTGCCACTAGTGCGCTGGCGTTGAGTAGATGACATATTGGCTTGTTGCCTCCAAACTGAGTAGGACATCCACCTTGTCAACAGTCAAGCGATGTGCCTGTTGAATAAGTTTATGTTGGCTACTTCGTTTGCATAATCATCTGAGACGCAGCCTACAGATGCTTTCGAGCTGTCGCACTGCGGGGCGCAAGCTACATTGCCCCAAAATTTCATCCGTGGAAATCGTCATGTCTTCAATCGTCCAAGAAGTTTCGATTAATCTCGGCGAGCGCAGTTACAGCATCGTCATTGGTGGAGGCTTGCTAGCTGATGCAGTCTCCTACGATGGGTTACCGCGCGCTACCGCTGCTGTGATTGTGAGCAACACCACTGTTGCACCGCTTTATATCGCTCTTCTGCGGAAGGCCTTGGCTGTCCACTACGCAAAAATTTACGAGGTCCAACTGCCGGATGGTGAGGAGCACAAGAACTGGCAGACTCTGCAGCGAATTTTCGATGTGTTGCTGGAACAGGGCTGTGACCGCAAGACTCTGTTGTTCGCATTGGGGGGCGGCGTAGTGGGAGACATGACAGGTTTTGCCGCCGCCAGTTATATGCGCGGAGTGCCTTTTGTGCAGGTTCCCACGACTTTGCTTTCTCAGGTGGATTCTTCAGTGGGGGGGAAGACCGGCATCAATCACCCGCTGGGGAAGAATATGGTGGGTGCCTTTTATCAGCCTCAGCGTGTGATCTGTGATCTCGATGTGTTGGTTACGCTACCTGCACGTGAGTTCAGTGCGGGTCTTGCAGAGGTCATTAAGTACGGTCCAATTGCGGATATGGACTTCTTCGAGTGGCTGGAGCGATCAATGGATGACCTCGTAGCCCACGAGAGCGATGCTCTGGCTCATGCGGTGCGCCGTAGTTGTGAGATCAAGGCGGCTGTGGTGGGGCAGGACGAGCGCGAATCTGGTTTGCGCGCTATTTTGAATTTTGGTCACACCTTTGGTCACGCCATTGAGGCTGGTATGGGCTACGGAGTGTGGTTACACGGCGAAGGAGTCGGGGCCGGTATGGTGATGGCTGCAGAGTTGTCGCGCCGACTAGGCTTGGTGGACGAGATCTTTGTAGAGCGCTTGGTGTCGTTGATCCGCCGAGCAGGCTTGCCGGTCCGGGGACCTATTCTGGATAGCACAGACAACGCTAGTCGCTATCTGCAGCTCATGCGGGGCGACAAAAAATCTGAAGCCGGGGAGATCCGGTTTGTGCTGATCGAGAGTCCCGGCAAGGCGGTGGTTCGTTCTGCGCCCGAGGGCTTGGTGCGTGAGGTTGTCGATGCATGCTGTCAGTAGGTCCTCTGCTTTTGATGCAGTCAATTGAATATCTCTTTTGAGATGCTCACTCAGTACGAGCGACTGTTTTGACTGCACTATCTGGCCTTTCAATTTTTGCCTGCGATCCTGGTGCCACGCGAGGGCGCTGTCATCCAGAGCATCCCGCACCAACACGAACGGAGTACCAGCGTGACCGTGACCGGATCGTGCATTCCACCGCTTTCCGTCGGCTGGTCTACAAGACGCAAGTCTTCCTCAACCATGAGGGGGACTTGTTTCGTACACGGCTGACCCATTCGTTAGAGGTCGCGCAACTCGGGCGATCCATCGCTCGGTCGTTACAGATTAACGAAGACCTGGTTGAGGCCATCTCTTTGGCCCACGATTTGGGGCATACCCCGTTCGGGCACGCGGGGCAGGACGCCTTGAATGGCTGCATGGCCGACTTTGGCGGCTTTGAGCACAACTTGCAGAGTTTGCGAGTGGTGGACAAGTTGGAAGAACGTTACCCGTTGTATGACGGGCTGAATCTCACGTTCGAAACCCGTGAAGGAATTCTCAAACATTGCTCGCGCGCCCATGCTAAGCAATTGGAGGACGTGGAGCCAAACGGTGTCGGTGCGCGGTTCCTGCGCAACGAGCGGCCGAGCCTGGAGGCGCAGTTGTGCAACCTGGCCGACGAGATTGCCTATAACGCACACGACATTGATGACGGCGTACGCTCGGGGTTGATCACACTCTCCCAATTGGAGGATGTTCCCTTATTCGATGCTTACCGCTTGTCGGCGCAGGCCGAGCATCCAGCACTTGCTGAACCGTCGAGGCATCGCCGGTTGTTGTACGAGGCGATTCGTCGGATGTTGAGCGCGCAGGTGTATGACGTCATCGACACTACGAAAGCGGCATTGCGGCTGCATGCACCTGCTCATCCCGATGAGGTGCGGCAGCTACCGGTCATGGTGAGTTTCAGCAGCGACATGCGGGAACGCTCTACCGCGCTAAAACAGTTCCTCTTCAGGCATCTTTATCGACATCCTCGGGTAATGGAGACTACCGGCCATGCCCAACACATCGTGCGTGAATTGTTTGATGCATATATGACCAAGCCCCAAGACATGAAAGCAGCGTTCGCCGCGCAGGCCTTGGAGGGTGATGCGCACGGGAGAGCGCGGGCTGTGGCCGACTTTATTGCAGGGATGACCGATCGCTTTGCGGTGCGGGAGCATGAGCGCCTTACGGGGCGCCGACTGTTGCAGGAATAGCAAGAGGCTTCTCCAGGCCCAGTGCTTGGCGCACACTGATTCTTGTGATCTTTTGATGCATGCTCACGGCCATACTTGAAGGAACGATTCGTACACTGGTGGAGGCGACACCTCCCAATAAGGGTGTCTTTAATATGGTGCTTGATCCTCTCCTCGACACCATTGACTACCAATCATTTGCGAGTGCGTACCGACAAGTCCTGCCAGCTTCTGATTCAGGGGCAACGGCTATTGTGCGACCGTCAGATAACGTGCCCCGATAAAATCAAGGTCCTACCTCCAGCGCTTCCGCGCGCGTTCATGACATCCTCCATCACTGCCGCCGACCTGGCGCCCGCTTTGCCTTGCTCTACTGATACTTATATTGATGACACCATACGGTGGCTGGAGAGGGCGGTGATTGGGCTCAATCTGTGCCCCTTTGCGAAGGCTGTGCATGTCAAGGGACAGATTCACTATGCGGTCGCTTTGGCCACGACTGCACATGATGCGCTGGAGCTGCTGCGCAATGAACTCAAGGAGCTGGCAAACACACCAGCAGAGGTCAGGGACACCACCTTGCTGGTGATGCCGTACTGCTTGCCGGATTTCCTGGACTTCAACGACTTTCTGGGTGACGCCGAGGACGTGCTGCACGCTTTGGGGCTGGAGGGCACGCTTCAGTTGGCAAGCTTTCATCCGCAGTTCCAGTTTGCAGGCACCGAAGTTGACGATGTGACCAATTGCACTAATCGCTCTCCATACCCCATGTTGCATTTGCTGCGAGAGGACAGCATCGACCGTGCCGTGTCAGTGTTCCCCGAGGCAGAGGCCATCTTTGAGCGCAACATGGAAGTGCTGGAGGGCATTGGCATGGCCGGTTGGCAGGCGCTTGACGTCGGGCCCCATGGCAAAAGTGGCGAGCACGCGAGCGCAAATGCTGGAGGCGACTGGGCCCGGCCAACACAAGGCACCGTGCTATGAAGCCACAAAAGCCATCTTCAGCGGCGCCCGGCGAGCATGTCCGTGGTGTAAGAAAGCCCAAGAACGAGGGCATTGAACTGCAAGAGCTTCGCCCGGGTCAATCGATAGAGCTGCTCAAAGAGCTGCACATCCTTACGCGTGAGGGGCGTCTCAATCAGGACTCGCGTCGCAAGCTCAAGCAGGTGTACCACCTGTTCAACTTCATCGAGCCGTTGCTGACAGAGTTGTCTGTCCAGGGCAGTGGGCCTACGTTGGCGGACCACGGCGCGGGCAAGTCCTATCTGGGTTTCATCCTGTACGACCTGTATTTCAAGGCGCTGGGCCACGGGCACATCTACGGGGTGGAGACCCGGGCCGAGCTGGTGGAGAAGTCGCGGGTGCTCGCGCAGCGGCTTCACTTTGAGCGGATGTCGTTTCTCAATCTATCGGTGGCCGACTCGGCCGATGCCCGAGAGTTACCGGCGCAGATCGATGTGGTCACCGCCTTGCACGCTTGCGACACCGCTACCGACGACGCGATTGCCTTCGGGCTGCAAAAGAAGGCCCGGGCCATGGTTCTGGTGCCTTGTTGCCAAGCTGAAATGGCGGCCTGCCTGCGCCAAGGCAAGGCCCTGCAGCTGGCCCGTACGCCCCTGGCAGAGTTGTGGCGTCATCCTTTGCACACCCGCGAACTCGGCAGCCAGGTGACAAATGTGCTGCGCTGCCTTTACCTGGAGGCCAGTGGCTACCAGGTTACCGTGACCGAGCTGGTGGGGTGGGAGCACTCCATGAAGAACGAACTCATCATCGCGCGCTACACCGGACAGAAAAAACGCAGTGCAGCCGATCGGTTGCGTGCGCTTCTCGGTGAATTTGGCCTGGAGCACGCCATGGGGGCAAGGTTTGGCATGGGTGCGGCGACAGATCAGGTGGAGAACGTGGCCGCGCATTGATGCGTGCAAGCAGGTGCGCAAGGGCCGTCCAGCATCAAGCCCGCGCCCCTCTGTGTCCATGGCGGATGCTGCGCATGGCCAACTTGCATCGCTGGAAAATAGGGGACAGGTCTATGATCGTGGATATTCCATCCTTGATCAAGAACCATGGCCCGTTTGCCGCGCCTGACCCTGCCGGGTCATTTGCACCACGTCATCCTGCGGGGTAACAACCGTCAGCCCATCTTCCACGGAGCTGAGGATTTCCAGGCGCTGCTAGCGCTGTTGATGGACAACGCGCAGAAATATGCGGTGGCCGTCCATGCCTATGTGCTGATGGACAACCACTTTCACCTGCTGGTTACCCCAGCGTCACACGACGGACTGCCCCAGATGATGCAGGCGGTGGGACGCCGGTATGTGCAGTACTTCAACCGCCGACATGCCCGTACTGGCACTTTGTGGGAGGGGCGCTACCGTTCCACGGTGTTGCAGCCGGAACGGTATTTGCTGGCGTGCATGGTGTACCTGGACCTCAACCCCATGCGGGCCGGATTGATGCAGCAGCCCGCTGACTACGTCTGGTCCAGCCATGCGCATTGGTTGGGCTTGCGTAACGACCGGTGGTTGACGCCCCATGCGCTGTATTGGGCTTTGGGCAATACCCCGTTTGCGCGTGAGGCTGCCTATGCTGCACTGGTGCAGGCGGGCCTGGGGGCGTCAGTGCAAACGGCTTTGACCGACTCGGCGCTCAACGGTTGGGCTTTGGGCGACACCGAGTTTCTCGCGGGCCTGCAACAGCAGACACCGCGCCGCGTGACCCGGGGAATGCCTGGCAGGCCTCGAATGGCAAAAAATCATGCAAAAACCGACGGAGGCGCCGGATATATTTGATTTAAATGCTATGAATTTTAATGTGTCCCCAATAATTTGTTTGTGTGAATAGCGGTTTCTTTAATCAGAATCTGACCCCAATTAAACTTCTTGCCAAAATATGCTGCAATGCACTAACCTCGGCTCCCCTGCGAAAAATATAGGAGTGCGCCATGACCACGGCTGCCGAGATCCAGCATCTGCAACAACACGGTTTGTATTCATCGGGTAACGAACACGACGCCTGCGGCCTCGGGTTTGTGGCCCACATCAAGGGCATCAAGCGCCACGACATCGTGACGCAGGCTCTGAAGATTCTGGAAAACATCGACCACCGTGGTGCGGTGGGTGCCGACCCGCTCATGGGCGACGGCGCCGGCATCCTGATCCAGATCCCTGACGCGCTGTACCGCGAAGAAATGGCCAAGCAAGGCGTGACCTTGCCAGCGGCTGGCGAATACGGCGTGGGCATGATCTTCCTGCCGAAGGAGCATGCTTCCCGTTTGGCCTGCGAACAGGAGATGGAGCGCGCCATCAAGGCCGAAGGCCAGGTACTGCTGGGCTGGCGTGATGTGCCGGTGAACGTGGACATGCCCATGTCCCCCACCGTGCGCAAGAAGGAGCCCATCCTGCGTCAGGTGTTCATCGGCCGTGGCAACGACGTGATCGTGCAGGACGCGCTGGAGCGCAAGCTGTACGTGATCCGCAAGACGGCCAGCGCCAACATCCAGGCCCTGAAACTCAAGCACAGCAAGGAATATTACGTTCCGTCCATGTCCAGCCGCACGGTGGTCTACAAAGGTCTGCTGCTGGCTGACCAGGTGGGCGTGTACTACAAGGACCTGTCGGACGAGCGTTGCGTGTCGGCCATCGGCCTGGTGCACCAGCGCTTCTCGACGAACACCTTCCCTGAATGGCCATTGGCTCACCCGTACCGCTATGTGGCGCACAACGGTGAAATCAACACCGTCAAGGGCAACTACAACTGGATGAAGGCGCGCGAAGGCGTAATGGCCTCGCCCGTGCTCGCGGCCGACCTGCAAAAGCTGTACCCCATCAGCTTCGCCGACCAGTCCGACACCGCCACGTTCGACAACTGCCTGGAACTGTTGACCATGGCCGGCTACCCCATCAGCCAGGCCGTGATGATGATGATCCCCGAGCCTTGGGAGCAGCACACCACCATGGACGAGCGCCGCCGCGCCTTCTATGAATACCACGCCGCCATGCTGGAGCCCTGGGACGGTCCGGCCTCCATCGTGTTCACCGACGGCCGCCAGATCGGCGCCACGCTGGACCGCAACGGCCTGCGCCCCTCGCGCTACTGCATCACCGATGACGACTTGGTCATCATGGGCTCGGAGTCGGGCGTGCTGCCGATTCCTGAGAACAAGATCGTGCGCAAGTGGCGCCTGCAGCCCGGAAAGATGTTCCTGATCGACCTGGAACAAGGCCGCATGATCGACGACGATGAGCTCAAGGCCAATGTCGTCAACACCAAGCCCTACAAGCAGTGGATTGAGAACCTGCGTATCAAGCTCGACAGCATCGACGCGGGTGACACCGCCGCCGCTGCGGCGCCTGCCGACCTGCCCTTGCTGGACCGCCAGCAGGCCTTTGGCTATACCCAGGAAGACATCAAGTTCTTGATGGCACCTATGGCCAAGAACGGCGAAGAAGGCATCGGCTCCATGGGCAACGACAGCCCGCTGGCCGTGCTCTCGGGCAAGAACAAGCCGCTGTACAACTACTTCAAGCAGCTGTTCGCCCAGGTGACCAACCCGCCGATCGACCCGATCCGCGAAGCCATCGTGATGTCGCTCAACAGCTTCATCGGCCCCAAGCCCAACCTGCTGGACATCAACCAGGTCAACCCACCCATGCGGCTCGAAGTGAGCCAGCCCGTGCTCGACTTTGCCGACATGGCCAAGTTGCGCGACATCGAACGCTACACGAACGGCAAGTTCAAGAGCGTCACCATCGACATCACCTACCCGCTGAGCTGGGGGCGTGAGGGCGTGGAAGCCAAGCTGGCCTCGCTGTGCGCGCAAGCCGTGGATGCCATCAAGGGCGGCGCCAACATCCTCATCATCAGCGACCGTGCCGTGAGTGCTACGCAAGTGGCCATCCCCGCGCTGCTGGCGCTGTCGGCCATCCATCAGCACCTGGTGGGCTCAGGCCTGCGCACCACGGCCGGCCTGGTGGTCGAAACGGGTACCGCGCGCGAAGTGCACCACTTCGCCGTGCTGGCGGGCTACGGCGCAGAAGCCGTGCACCCCTACCTGGCCATGGAAACCCTGGCCGAAATGCACAAGGACCTGGGCGGCGACCTGTCGGCAGACAAGGCCATCTACAACTACGTCAAGGCCATCGGCAAGGGGCTGTCCAAGATCATGTCCAAGATGGGCGTGAGCACCTACATGAGCTACTGCGGCGCCCAGCTGTTTGAGGCCATTGGCCTGAACACGGAAACCGTGGGCAAATACTTCACCGGCACCGCCAGCCGTGTGGAAGGTATCGGCGTGTTCGAGATCGCCGAAGAAGCCATCCGCATGCACAAGGCTGCCTTTGGTGACGACCCCGTGCTCGAAACCATGCTGGACGCCGGTGGCGAGTACGCCTGGCGCGCCCGTGGTGAAGACCACATGTGGACACCTGACGCGATTGCCAAGCTGCAACACAGCACTCGTGCCAACAACTGGAACACGTACAAGGAATACGCGCAGATCATCAACGACCAGAGCAAGCGCCACATGACGCTGCGCGGCCTTTTCGAGTTCAAGATCGACCCCTCCAAGGCGATCTCGATTGATGAGGTCGAACCTGCCAAGGAAATCGTCAAGCGCTTTGCTACGGGCGCCATGTCGCTGGGTTCCATCTCCACCGAGGCCCATGCCACGCTGGCCGTGGCCATGAACCGGATTGGCGGCAAGAGCAACACCGGTGAAGGCGGCGAGGACGCGGCACGCTACCGCAATGAACTCAAAGGCATCCCGATCAAGAAGGGCGATACGCTCAAGAGCGTGATTGGTGCCGAGAACGTTGAAGTCGATCTGCCCCTGCAGGACGGCGATTCGCTGCGCAGCCGCATCAAGCAAGTGGCGTCGGGCCGCTTCGGTGTGACGGCGGAGTACCTGTCGTCCGCCGATCAGATCCAGATCAAGATGGCCCAGGGTGCCAAGCCCGGGGAGGGGGGGCAGTTGCCCGGCGGCAAGGTCTCCAACTACATCGGCAAGCTGCGCCACAGCGTGCCGGGTGTGGGCCTGATTTCGCCCCCGCCGCACCACGACATCTACTCCATCGAGGACTTGGCCCAGCTGATCCACGATCTGAAGAACGTGGCACCGCATGCTGGCATCAGCGTCAAGCTGGTGTCCGAAGTGGGAGTGGGCACCATTGCGGCTGGCGTTGCCAAGTGCAAGAGCGACCACGTGGTGATCGCCGGGCATGACGGCGGCACGGGTGCTTCGCCCTGGTCGTCCATCAAGCACGCGGGCGGTCCGTGGGAAATCGGCCTGGCCGAAACCCAGCAGACCCTGGTGCTGAACCGCCTGCGCGGCCGCATCCGTGTGCAGGCAGACGGCCAGATGAAGACCGGCCGTGACGTCGCCATCGGCGCGCTGCTGGGCGCGGACGAGTTCGGCTTTGCCACGGCACCGCTGGTGGTCGAGGGCTGCATCATGATGCGCAAGTGCCACCTGAACACCTGCCCAGTGGGCGTGGCCACGCAAGACCCTGAGCTGCGCAAGAAGTTCTCGGGCAAGCCAGAGCATGTGGTGAACTACTTCTTCTTCATCGCGGAAGAAGTGCGCCAGATCATGGCGCAGCTGGGCATTCGCAAGTTCGACGACCTGATCGGCCGCACCGACCTGCTCGACATGCGCCAGGGCCTGGAACACTGGAAGGCACGCGGCCTGGACTTCAGCCGCCTGTTTGCCCAGCCCAACGTGCCCGCTGATGTGCCGCGCTTGCATGTGGATGTGCAGGACCACAACATCGAGCACACGCTGGACCGCAAGCTGATCGAGCGCAGCAAGCCTGCCATTGAAAAGGGCGAGCGCGTGCAGTTCATCGAGGTGGCGCGCAACGTGAATCGCTCGGTCGGCGCGATGCTGTCCGGCGCGGTCACCCGTGTGCACCCCGAGGGCTTGCCTGACGACTCCATCCGCATCCAGCTCGAAGGCACGGGCGGCCAGTCGTTCGGCGCGTTCCTCACGCGCGGCATCACGCTGTACCTGATCGGAGACGCCAACGACTACACGGGCAAGGGCCTGTCGGGTGGTCGTGTCATCGTGCGCCCCAGCATAGACTTCCGGGGCGAAGCGGTGCGCAACACCATTGTGGGCAACACCGTGATGTACGGCGCCACGACGGGTGAGGCCTTCTTCAGCGGCGTGGCCGGTGAGCGTTTTGCCGTGCGTCTGTCGGGCGCCACGGCAGTCGTCGAAGGCACGGGCGACCATGGCTGCGAGTACATGACCGGCGGTACCGTGGTGGTGCTGGGCAAGACCGGCCGCAACTTTGCAGCGGGCATGAGCGGCGGCGTAGCGTATGTTTACGACGAAGACGGCCAGTTCGACACGCGCTGCAACCTGTCGATGGTGACGCTGGAGCGCATCCTGCCCGCCACCGAGCAGGAATCCACGGTGCCACGCTCGATCTGGCACAACGGCCAGACGGACGAGGCCCAGCTCAAAAAGCTGCTGGAAGATCACAACCGCTGGACGGGCAGCAAGCGCGCACGCGAACTGTTGGACAACTGGGCCGCATCGCGCAGCAAGTTCGTCAAGGTCTTCCCGACCGAGTACAAGCGTGCTTTGGCTGAAATTTATGAACGAAAAGTGCTGGAAGAGTCCGCTACACCTGCGGTAGCTGCTACCAAAAAAGAGGTGGCTCCCGCCAAGTAAGGCGACGCCATCCCCCTTCGCACAGCATTCATAGACAAGGACATCGTCATGGGAAAAACTACCGGCTTCATGGAATACGAGCGCATCGAAGAGGGCTACAAGCCTGTGCCCGAGCGCCTGAAGCACTACAAGGAATTTGTCGTCGGGCTCGATGAGAGCCAGGCCAAGGTGCAAGGCGCGCGCTGCATGGACTGCGGCACACCGTTTTGCAACAACGGCTGCCCGGTGAACAATATCATTCCGGACTTCAACGACCTCGTGTACCACGCGGACTGGAAGAGCGCGATCGAGGTGCTGCACAGCACCAACAACTTCCCCGAATTCACCGGCCGCATCTGCCCCGCACCTTGCGAGGCAGCTTGCGTGCTCAACGTGAACGACGACGCAGTGGGCATCAAGTCCATCGAGCACGCGATCATCGACCGCGCCTGGGCTGAGGGCTGGGTGCAGCCGCGCCCTGCCAAGCACCAGACCGGCAAGAAGGTGGCCGTGGTGGGTTCCGGCCCTGCAGGCCTGGCCGCCGCGCAGCAACTGGCCCGCGCTGGCCACAGCGTCACCCTGTTTGAAAAGAACGACCGCGTGGGTGGCCTGCTGCGCTACGGTATCCCCGACTTCAAGATGGAGAAGTCGCACATCGACCGCCGCGTCAAGCAGCTCGAAGCCGAAGGTGTGGTGATTCGCACCGGCGTGTTTGTGGGCGCCGCCAAGGACGGCCTGGGCAAGGACTCCAAGGTCACCAACTGGGCCAAGGAAACTGTTACGCCCGAGCAGTTGAACAAAGAGTTTGATGCCGTGCTGCTGACCGGTGGCGCCGAGCAATCGCGCGACCTGCCAGTGCCAGGCCGCGAGCTCGACGGCATCCACTTCGCCATGGAGTTCCTGCCTCAGCAGAACAAGGTCAACGCGGGCGACAAGCTCAAGGGCCAGATCATGGCGACGGGCAAGCATGTCATCGTGATCGGTGGCGGCGACACTGGCAGCGACTGCGTGGGCACCAGCAACCGCCATGGCGCGGCCAGCGTGACCCAGTTCGAGGTGATGCCCCAGCCCCCCGAGGTGGAAAACCGCCCTCTGACCTGGCCTTACTGGCCGCTCAAGCTGCGCACCAGTTCCAGCCACGAAGAGGGTTGTGTGCGCGAGTTCGCGATCTCCACCAAGGAGTTTACCGGCGAAAAGGGCAGGGTCAAGAGCCTGACTACGGTACAGGTTGAGTTCAAGGACGGCAAGCTGGTCGAAATTCCGGGCACCGAGAAGCACTACCAGGCCGATCTGGTGCTGCTGGCCATGGGTTTCGTGAGCCCGGTTGCGCCGGTGCTGGACGCCTTCGGCGTCGATAAGGATGCCCGAGGCAATGCCCGTGCTACGACTGATTTCGACGGCGGTTATGCCACAAACGTACCCAAGGTGTTTGCGGCGGGTGATATCCGCCGGGGTCAGTCCCTGGTGGTCTGGGCCATCCGTGAAGGCCGCCAGGCCGCCCGGGCGGTGGACGAGTTCCTGATGGGATATTCGGACCTGCCACGCTGATCCTGCGCATTGCGCACCCTCCAAGTAACGGCGCCCTCGGGCGCCGTTTGTGTTGACAGGGGGCTTTGACGGTGGGGCAATGGCCGGGCGTCAGCCTTCTGAGCGCTTTGTTGGCACAATCAGAGGTTCTGTCAATCCGGGCTTGCCTCGGTCTCGCTCGATCGGGGCCAATGGCTGTTGTGCTTTTTCTTTACAAACATACATGAATGTATGTTTGTGTCTTCGGCTACCATCTGCGCTCCATTTTCCGGGGGCAGGTGCCGTTTTGGCAGGCCGGAGTTCCGACACCCATTTCTTGCATGGCCGAATCCACATTTCTTGCCGAGTTGCGCAACGTCACGTTTTCGTACGGTGACCGCGCGATCCTGCGCGATGTGACGCTGGCGGTGCCGCGCGGCAAGGTCACGGCGCTGATGGGCGCGTCGGGCGGTGGCAAGACCACCGTGCTGCGCCTGATTGGAGGTCAACACAGGGCCCAGAGCGGCCAGGTGTTGGTCAACGGTCAGGATGTGGGGCGCATGGATGTGCAGGCTTTGTACGCTGCGCGCCGGCGCATGGGCATGCTGTTCCAGTTCGGTGCGCTGTTCACCGACCTGAGCGTGTTTGAGAACGTGGCGTTTCCGCTGCGTGAGCACACCGATTTGTCCGAAGACCTGATCCGCGACGTGGTACTCATGAAGCTGCATGCGGTGGGTCTGCGCGGCGCACGCGATCTGATGCCCAGCCAGATCTCTGGTGGCATGGCGCGCCGCGTGGCGCTGGCTCGCGCGATTGTTCTGGACCCTGAACTGGTCATGTACGACGAGCCCTTTGCGGGCCTGGATCCGATCTCGCTGGGCACAGCGGCGCAATTGATCCGCCAGCTCAACGACGCCATGGGGCTCACCAGCATCGTGGTGTCGCATGACCTGGAGGAGACTTTCCGCCTGGCGGACCATGTGATCATCCTGGGCGAAGGCGTTGTGGCGGCGCAGGGCACGCCTGAGGAGGTCCTCGCCAGCCGTGACCCGCTGGTGCACCAGTTTGTCCATGCTCTACCGACTGGCCCGGTGCCGTTCCATTACCCCGGCCCGGCCGTTGCCGAGGATTTCGGACCTGCAGGAGGACGTGCGCTGTGAGTTGGTACAAGCCCTCCGACGTAGGCTTTGCTGTGCGCCACAAGCTGGCTGACATCGGTATGGGCGCCCGGCTGTTTGGGCGGCTGGTGCGGCTGGTGGGCGCGACCTTTCTGCGGCCCTCGCTGGTACGTGACCAGGTGCATTTTCTGGGCAACTATTCGCTGGCCATCATCGCCGTTTCGGGCCTGTTCGTCGGATTCGTGCTGGGGCTGCAGGGGTACTACACGCTGCAGCGCTACGGCTCGTCAGAGGCTCTGGGCCTGCTCGTTGCCTTGAGTCTCGTTCGCGAGCTGGGGCCCGTGGTCACGGCGCTGCTGTTTGCGGGCCGCGCGGGCACTTCGCTCACGGCTGAAATCGGCCTGATGCGCGCGGGTGAGCAGCTCAGCGCCATGGAGATGATGGCGGTGGATCCGGTGCAGCGCATTCTGGCGCCCCGCTTCTGGGCCGGGGTGATCACCATGCCACTGCTGGCGGCCGTGTTCAGCGCGGTGGGTGTGATTGGTGGCTGGGTTGTGGGCGTGCTCATGATCGGCATCGACCCCGGGGCCTTCTGGAGCCAGATGCAAGGCGGGGTCGATGTGTGGAAGGACCTGGGCAACGGCGTGCTCAAGAGTGTGGTCTTCGGCTTTACGGTGACTTTCGTGGCGTTGCTGCAGGGCTATGTGGCCAAGCCCACCCCCGAGGGCGTGTCGCGCGCGACCACGCGCACCGTGGTCATGGCGTCGCTCGCAGTGTTGGCACTGGACTTCGTGCTCACTGCGCTGATGTTCAGTATCTGAGGCCGGCAGCGCTGGCACTTCAAGGATTCAAGGTATGCAACGCTCCAAAAACGATCTGTGGGTAGGGCTCTTCGTGATGCTGGGCGCGGTGGCCCTGGTGTTTCTGGCGCTGCAGTCGGCCAACCTGCTGAGTCTCAAGTTCCAGGCGGGTTACCGCGTCACCGCGAAGTTTGACAACATAGGCGGTCTCAAGCCCCAGGCCGCGGTGCGCAGTGCTGGTGTCGTCGTCGGGCGTGTGGAGTCCATCACCTTTGACGACAAGACCTTTCAGGCGCGGGTCACGCTGGCCATGGAGGACCGCTATGCGTTCCCCAAAGACAGCTCCCTCAAGATACTGACCAGCGGCCTGCTGGGCGAGCAGTACATCGGGATCGAGGCCGGTGCCGACGAGAAGAACCTGACGGCGGGCGACACGATCACGTCCACCCAGTCGGCGGTGGTGCTCGAGAACCTCATTGGACAATTTCTTTACAGCAAAGCCGAAGACGGCGGAAAGCCTGCTGGGACAGGTGGCAAAAAATGACGAATTCACTCCATTCATTCCGCGCCAGCATTGCTGGCGACAGGTTGTCGATTTTCCGCCTGGCAGCTGGCTTGGCATGGCTGCTGGGGGCTTTATTGCTCACAGGATGCGCCACCGTGGCCAATCCCGACCCCCGTGATCCGCTGGAGTCTTACAACCGTAGCATGACCAACTTCAATGAGCAGGTCGATGCCATGGTGCTCAAACCTGTGGCGACGGCCTACAAGGAGGTCACGCCCGCACCGGTGCGCACCGGGGTCAGCAATTTTTTTGCGAATCTTGGCGACGTCTGGTCGTTCGTGAACAACGTGCTGCAGCTGCGGGGCGAAGCTGCAGCATCCAGTTTCATGCGCGTCAACGTGAACACCTTCATGGGTCTGGGTGGTGTGCTCGACATCGCCAGCGAGCTGGGCATTGACCGCTACAAGCAGGACTTTGGCCTGACCTTGGGGCGCTGGGGCGTGGGTACCGGCCCCTACCTGGTGCTTCCCATCCTGGGGCCCTCCACCGTGCGCGACACCTTTGCTTTGCCGGTGGACATGAAGGGCAACGTGGTGAGCTACGTGGACCCGGTTTCGGCCCGCAACTCGTTGTACGCCCTGCGCGCCGTCGAGGTGCGCTCCAACCTGCTGCGCGCGGGCTCGGTGCTCGACAGCGCCGCCCTGGACAAGTACAGCTTTACGCGCGATGTATACCTGCAGGTGCGCAGCCATGCGGGTGATGCGCAAAACGCGGACCTCAAGGACGACACCAATTCGAGCAACGGCGTGCTGCCTGAAGAGCCGGCCCGCTGATGCGAGGCCGGGCTGGGCACGATGCTCTGCCCCGGGGCATGGTGCTGTTGCACTTGCTTGCAATCCGCAACCGCCGCGACGCATGCCAGCCCGCACCGACCTCCACAATGATTTGACGGGCACGAGCCCGCACCGATGAAAGCCAAGAAGATGATGAACCGACGTTCCCTGGGGCGCACTGCCCTGAGCCTGGCAGCCAGTGCCATGTTGAGCCTTCCGCTGTCCGCCCTGGCGGCCGACGAGGCGCCTGACGCCCTCATCAAGCGTCTGTCATCCGATGTGCTCACTACGGTGAAGTCCGACAAGGCCATCCAGGCCGGCGATCTGAGCAAGGTGATTGCGCTGGTCGATAAAACCGTGATGCCGAACGTCAACTTCCGCCGCATGACGGCAGCCGCCGTGGGCCCCGGCTGGCGCCAGGCCACGCCAGAGCAGCAAAAGCGGCTGCAGGACGAGTTCAAGATCTTGCTCGTGCGCACGTATGCCGGTGCGCTGGCCCAGGTCAATGACCAGACCATCCAGGTCAAGCCCCTGCGCGCGGCGGCAGAAGACAAGGATGTGCTGGTGCGCACCGAGATCGTGGGCCGTGGCGACCCCATCCAGCTCGACTACCGCCTGGAAAAAACCCCGGGCGACGGCGCGGGCTGGAAGATCTACAACCTCAACGTGCTGGGCGTCTGGCTGGTGGAAACCTACCGAGGCCAGTTCGCGCAGGAGATCAATGCCAAGGGCATCGACGGCCTGATCGAGACCCTGGTCGCGCGCAACAAGACCAATGCGGCTTCTGCCAAGGGCTGAGAGTCCTAGCGACCATGCTGGTGCTACCCCCCGAACTCACCCACCGCCAGGCTACGGCCTGCCTGCACATGCTCAAGCAGGGGCTGCGGGTGCACCGCGACAGCGCGGTGGTGGTCAATGCCCATGCGCTCACGGTGTTTGATACCTCGGCCCTCGCTGTGCTGCTGGAATGCCGGCGCGAAGCCTTGTCCGACGGCAAGCAATTTGCGGTGCAAGGCATGCCTGACGCCTTGGCGGGCATGGCGGGGCTGTACGGGGTGGACGCCCTACTGGCTCCGACGCATTGACCGCCTTTGTGAGCGACAAGGCGCGGAGGCGTTGCCAGCGCCTTTGACCCGGGCTGGGGTAGATGCCAAAGGCCATTGCACCAGCCGTCCAGCCCGCCAAGGGCGCAGGCCTTAAAATGGAAGGCTTCATGCCCGCCGTCTCCTTCCAAGCCATCTCCAAGACCTTTGCCACGCCCAAAGGCCCTTTTCAGGCACTGAACCAGGTCAATCTGGACATTGAGGAGGGCGAGTTCTTCGGGCTCCTGGGCCCCAATGGTGCCGGCAAGACCACCCTGATCAGCATCCTGGCTGGCTTGGCGCGTGCCACCAGCGGCCGTGTGCTGGTGCAGGGCAGCGATGTGCAGGCCCAGTACGCCGATGCCCGCCGCAAGCTGGGCATCGTGCCGCAAGAGCTGGTGTTCGACCCCTTTTTCAATGTGCGCGAGGCGCTGCGCATCCAGTCAGGCTACTTTGGCGTGAAGAACAACGACGCCTGGATCGACGAGCTGTTGGAGAACCTGGGGCTGGCCGACAAGGCCAACGCCAACATGCGCCAGCTCTCGGGCGGCATGAAGCGCCGCGTGCTGGTGGCGCAGGCACTGGTGCACAAGCCGCCCATCATCGTGCTTGACGAACCCACTGCGGGCGTGGACGTGGAGCTGCGCCAGACGCTGTGGCATTTCATCGCCCGTCTGAACAAAGAGGGGCACACCGTGTTGCTCACCACCCACTACCTCGAAGAGGCCGAGGCCCTGTGTGGCCGCATTGCCATGCTCAAGGCGGGGCAGGTGGTGGCGCTCAACCGTACCAGCGAGCTGCTCAAGGCCGCCTCGGGCAGCGTGCTGCAGTTCAAGACCGACACGGTACTGCCGCCCGCGCTGGCTGCCATGGCGCGGGTCACTGGCCGCATCGTCCAGTTGCCTGCCCACGACGCAGCAGAGATCGAAAACCACCTGGCCGCGTTGCGCGTGGCCGGGGTCGAGGTGCAGGACATGGAGATTCGCAGGCCTGATCTGGAGGATGTGTTCTTGCAGGTGATGTCCGGTACATCGGCGTCCAACATCCCACTCGAAGGTGTCGCGCTATGACCGGCTGGCAGACCCTGTTCTACAAGGAAGTCCTGCGGTTCTGGAAGGTCAGCTTCCAGACCGTTGCGGCTCCCGTGCTCACTGCCGTGCTGTACCTGCTGATCTTTGGCCATGTGCTCGAAGACCATGTGAAGGTCTACGACCGCATCAGCTACACCGCGTTTCTGGTGCCGGGCCTCGTGATGATGAGCGTGCTGCAAAACGCCTTTGCCAACAGCTCGTCCAGCATCATCCAGAGCAAGATCATGGGCAGCCTGGTGTTTGTGCTGCTCACGCCGCTGTCGCATTGGGCGTGGTTCTGCGCCTACGTGGGCTCGTCCATCGTGCGAGGGCTGGTGGTGGGTCTGGGCGTGTTCATCGTTACGCTGGCGTTTGCGAGGCCGGAGTTTGCGGCGCCGCTGTGGATTTTTGCGTTTGCCCTGCTGGGGGCGGCGCTACTCGCCACGCTGGGGTTGATCGCGGGGCTCTGGGCCGACAAGTTCGACCAGATGGCCGCTTTCCAGAATTTCATCATCGTGCCCATGACCTTCCTGTCGGGCGTGTTCTATTCGATCCAGTCGCTGCCGCCGTTCTGGCAGGCCGTGAGCCACCTCAACCCGTTCTTCTACATGATCGACGGCTTCCGCTACGGCTTCTTCGGCCAGAGCGACACCTCGCCCTGGCTCAGCCTGGGCATCGTGGGCATCGCCTGGCTGGCCGTGAGCGCCCTGGCCGTGCACCTGCTGCGCACGGGCTACAAAATCCGTAACTGATTCCGAGCGCCCCACCATGACCGCTGACCAACTCAAAGACCTCATCGCTGCCGGCCTGGCCTGCGAACACATCACGCTCGAAGGCGATGGCCGCCACTGGTATGCCACCATCGTCTCGGCCGAGTTCGAGGGCAAGCGCGCCATCCAGCGCCACCAGCGCGTGTACGCCACGCTGGGCTCCAAAATGCACACCGACGAGGTGCATGCGTTGTCGATGAAAACTTTCACCCCGGCCGAATGGGCTGCCCAGGCGCAGTAGCGCCTTTTTACTCACTTTTTGATAGCTGCTGACGCATGTTTCACTAGCGCAAGCGGCACTTTTGACTCCTATAGTGGTGATTTGAGATGGACAAACTCCTGATTCGCGGCGGACGCAGCTTGCAAGGCGAGGTGCTGGTCTCCGGCGCCAAGAACGCCGCCTTGCCGGAGTTGTGCGCCGCCCTGCTCACGGCCGAACCCGTGACCCTGCTAAACGTGCCCCAGCTGCAGGACGTGAGCACCATGCTCAAGCTCATCCGCAACATGGGCGTGGCGGCCGAACGGGCCGACGACGGCACTGTGCGCATTGACGCCAGTGCGCTCAGCACGCCCGAAGCTCCGTATGAGCTGGTCAAGACCATGCGCGCCTCGGTGCTGGCGCTGGGCCCGCTGCTGGCCCGCTTTGGCGAGGCCACGGTGTCGCTGCCCGGCGGCTGCGCCATCGGTTCGCGCCCGGTGGACCAGCACATCAAGGGCCTTGCCGCCATGGGCGCCGAGATCGTGGTCGAGCACGGCTACATGATCGCTAAGCTGCCCGCAGGCTGGACCCGTTTGAAGGGCGCGCGCATCACCACCGACATGGTCACCGTGACGGGCACCGAGAACTTCCTCATGGCCGCAGCGCTGGCCGAGGGCGAGACGGTGCTCGAAAACGCTGCGCAAGAGCCCGAAATTTCGGACCTCGCCGAGATGCTGATCGCCATGGGCGCGAAGATCGAAGGCCACGGCACCAGCCGCATCCGCATCCAGGGCGTGGACCAACTGCACGGCTGCACCCACCGCGTGGTGGCCGACCGCATCGAGGCTGGCACCTTCCTGTGCGCTGTGGCAGCCACGGGCGGTGATGTGTTGCTGCGCCATGGCCGCGCCGACCATCTGGACGCCGTGATCGAAAAGCTGCGCGAGGCCGGCGCAACCGTGCAAGCGTTGGACGGCGGCATCCGCGTACAAAGCACCGGCGGCGCCGCGCTCAAGGCCCAGGGCTTTCGCACTACCGAATACCCCGGTTTCCCCACCGACATGCAGGCCCAGTTCATGGCGCTCAACTGCATCGCCCAGGGCACGGCCACGGTGACCGAGACGATTTTTGAAAACCGCTTCATGCACGTCAATGAACTGGTTCGGCTGGGCGCAAAGATCCAGACCGATGGCAAGGTGGCCGTGATCGAAGGCGTGCCACGCTTGTCCGGCGCCACCGTGATGGCCACCGACCTGCGCGCCTCCGCCAGCCTGGTCATCGCGGGCTTGGTGGCGGACGGCGAAACCGTGGTGGACCGCATCTACCACCTGGACCGTGGCTATGACTGCATGGAAGCCAAACTGCGCGGCATTGGTGCCGACATCGAACGAGTAAAAGCATGAGCAGCAGCAACATGATCACCCTGGCGCTTTCCAAGGGCCGCATTTTTGACGAAACCCTGCCGCTTTTGGCTGCCGCAGGCATCGAGGTGCTGGAAGACCCCGAAAAATCGCGCAAGCTCATCCTGCCCACCAACCAGCCCAACGTGCGCGTGGTGCTGGTGCGCGCCACGGACGTGCCCACCTATGTGGAATACGGCGGCGCCGACATCGGTGTCACCGGCAAGGACACCCTGATCGAACATGGCGGCCAGGGCCTGTACCAGCCGCTGGACCTGCGCATTGCCAAGTGCCGCGTGAGCGTGGCCGTGCGCAACGACTTTGACTACGCCCAGGCCGTCAAGCAGGGATCGCGCCTGAAGGTCGCCACCAAGTACACCGGCATTGCGCGCGACTTCTTTGCCAGCAAGGGCGTGCATGTGGACATGGTCAAGCTCTACGGCAGCATGGAACTGGCGCCGCTCACGGGCCTGGCCGATGCCATCGTGGACCTGGTGTCCACCGGCAACACGCTCAAGGCCAACAACCTCATCGAAGTCGAGCGCATCATGGACATCAGCTCCTACCTGGTCGTGAACCAGGCCGCGCTCAAGCTCAAGCAGGCACCGCTGCGCCGCATCATCGATGCGTTTGCATCGGCCATTCCCGCCGAAAAGAACTGATCCCAACCTTAGAACGTACTATGACTTTGGTAGCTGCTCCCGCCCGTCTGTCAACCGCTGCAGCCACTTTTGAGGCTGATTTTGCAGCCCGCCTGCATTGGTCTGCCGACACTGACGCGGCCATCGAGCAGCGGGTGGCCGACATCCTGGCCGATGTGCAAAAGCGCGGCGACGCGGCCGTGCTGGAGTACACCGCCCGCTTCGACGGCCTCAGTGCCCCCAACATGGCGGCGCTGGAGCTGACCCAGGCCGACTTCAAGGCAGCGTTTGATGCCATTCCGCAGGCCCAGCGCGACGCCCTGCAGGCCGCCGCCAAGCGTGTGCGCAGCTACCACGAAGCGCAGAAGAAGGCCTCGGGCGAGAGCTGGAGCTACCGCGACGAAGACGGCACGCTGCTGGGCCAGAAGGTCACGCCGCTGGACCGTGTGGGCATCTACGTGCCCGGCGGCAAGGCCGCCTACCCGTCCAGCCTGCTGATGAACGCCATCCCGGCCCATGTGGCGGGCGTGCAGGAAATCATCATGGTTGTGCCCACGCCCGTACGCGGCAGCGTGGCGACCGGTGGAACGGGCGAGGGCACCTCGACGAAGGGCGAGCGCAACGAGCTGGTGCTGGCAGCCGCCTACGTGGCCGGTGTGACCCGCGCCTTCACCATCGGCGGCGCGCAAGCTGTGGCGGCGCTGGCCTACGGTACGGCCACCGTACCCAAGGTGGACAAGATCACCGGCCCCGGCAACGCCTACGTGGCCAGCGCCAAGAAGCGCGTGTTCGGCACCGTGGGCATCGACATGATTGCGGGCCCGAGCGAAATCCTGGTGCTGGCCGACGGCACCACGCCGCCCGACTGGGTGGCCATGGACCTCT
>NZ_JADHVT010000097.1 GCF_016783915.1 Acidovorax sp. | reverse complement strand
AGCTCGCACCTGCCGAACCGCCTCCAGTTTGAACTCCCGCGTGTACTGCGCACGCACTTGCTTGTCACTCATTGCTCAACTCCTTGTCGGTATTTTCAACAAGGGTTAAGAACTCCACTTTTCAGGGGCAACCTCACAGCGCCACGCGCTTGCCATCCTTGCAGGTGAGCACGTGTGCCTGCGACGCACCCGGCCGACTGTATGGAGTCATCAGCTCGCCGTCACCGTAGTAGTGCGTGAAGGCGTCGATGTTGAAATGCGCCATCGCACCCACCATGGCTACCTCCACCAGCCGTCCCCGGCCAGTGCGTTGCCGCTCATGCAGCGCGCCCAGAATTCCGTAGGCCGCGTACATCCCCGTGATCGAATCGGCCACCGCAGGACCGCACACGCGCGGGTTGCCAGGATTGAGCGTCAGGTCCAAATAGCCGCTGGCGGCCTGCGCCACTGTGTCATAGCAAGGCTGGTTGGCGCCTGGACCGTCAGGCCCGAAGCCGCTGATGGCGCAATACACCAATCGTGGATTGATGAATCGCAGCCGTTCCGCACCCACATTGAGTTTCTCTGCCGCACCTGGACGAAAGTTCTGAATGAACACGTCTGCATCGGCAATCAATGCGTCGAACACGGCAAGATCCTGTGGATCGACAGTGTCGAGCGCGAGGCTGCGTTTATTGCGGTTAAAGGCCTGGAAGTTGGTGTCGTACAAGCTTCCGTCTGCCGACATCCGAAACGGGTCTCCTGTGCCGGGTTTCTCGACCTTCACAACGTCGGCCCCCTGGTCGGCCAGCAGCACTCCGGCAGCCGGGCCAGTGATGAAAGTCCCCATCTCGATCACGCGCAAGCCGTGCAGCACCCCGCTCATGCCAGATCCTTCCGTAGGGATCTGGGCGGCGGCCCGTCATAGGTGATGCTTTCGTCTGCCACGTTGTACATGTAGAACCCGATAGGCCGCGTGGCTTCCTCGTGCAAGTGGCCCAACAGACCGGCAGTGCGCGCCAGGATGGGAATGCCCTTCAACGCTCCGACGGGAAACCCTACATCCAGCAGCACAGCAGGGATCGACCCGGAAGCATTGGCCAACAGCGGACGGCCATAGACTTGGGGCAGCAGTTGCTCGACGGTGCACAGAGCCTCGATGTATCTGCCCGTCACACCTTGCTCCCTGGCGAGGGCCAGCAGCCGGTGCGTGCGCGGGTCGCCCTGCGTGTGCAGTGGGTGGCCGTAGCCCGGCACGGTCTTTCTGGCCTCGCGTAACTGCGTGACCTTCTCGAGCGCCGCGTCTTTCAGCGGCCGACTGTCAGTCTCGGCCAATGTGATGATCTCGTGCAGGAAACGCCCGCACAGTTCGGATGTGCCCATGACCACGGAGCCGGCGCCAAGAATGCCTGCAGCCACAGCACCCTGGAGGGCGGCTGGATCGGCGTCGTAGGTCATGCGCGCAGCCTGGACCGTGGGCGTCAGTCCATGCTCGGCAATGGTGACAAGGGTCGCGTTGACGAAGAAGCTTTGCTGCGGCGTAGGCATCTCGCCGGTCAGCAGGAAAAAATAGAAATCGGCAAAGTTCAATTTGCCGATGAGCTCGCTGCACAGATCCTTGCCGCGGATGGTGATGGAGTCTGCGTCCGATGTCGCGATGGTGCTGAACGGCTCCTGCTTGCCAATCTTCATGTCGATGTCTCCAGACGCCGCAACGGTGGGCGTGCCGCATTCTTGGTCGCACGGAGCAATCGGGCAAATGACTTATTTCGCTGACTATGATTGATGCTGTCGATTATTTGGGGATGGCCATGGAACTGAGACACCTGCGGTACTTCATCGCCCTGGCAGAGCGGCTGAACTTCACCCACGCTGCCGCGCAAGTGCACGTGACGCAGTCGACGCTGTCGCACCAGATACGCCAGCTCGAGGAGGAGCTGGGCCAGGCTCTCTTCCAGCGAACGAAGCGCAGCGTGGCCCTCACCGCAGCGGGCGAGCTGTTCCTGCCGCGTGCGGTGCACGCGCTGGGAGAACTGGACATCGCCATAGCGTTGCTGAGCCCGGCCTCGCCCGAACTCACCGGCCAACTGCGCGTGGGCACGACGCCGACGTTCGACATCCATGTGATTCCACGCGCCATCACAGCATTCACTGCACGGCACCCGGCCGTGCGGCTGACGGTGGAAGAAGATACGGCCGCCAGCATCTCGCGCAAGGTCTTGCAACGCTAGTTCGACATCGCCATCTCCTACCACCCCGGCGATGAGCCCAAGCTCAGCTTCGAGCCGTTGTGCAACGAAGAACTGGTGCTGCTGGTGGGCGCGAAACATCCCCTGGCCAGCCGCAAGCGCATGAGGATGGTGGAGTTGCACCGGCGCGAGATGATCCTCCCATCATCGCGCTACACCACGCGGCGCATGATTGAAGAGGCATTTGCTGCAGCGGGGGCGACGCCCATTGTGCGCGCTGAGTCTGACTCCATCACAGCCATGCTCGGCACGGTACGCCAGAGTCATCTGGCAACTATTGTGTCGCGCCATGCAGTCCAGGGAGACAGTGGGTTCAAGATCATTGCTCTTGAAAGCCCCACGCCGATGCGCACGCCTGGTCTCGTACGGCTGAAGGGGGCACCCGTGGACCCCGCCCAGGCCACGCTCGCTTCCATCATCCGGGAGGTCACGACGGCTGCCGATTTTCAGCCCCTGCAGCGCAATCGCTAGAGGCACAGCGACCCGTCCCATGAATGCACTCTGCTATCACCGGGAAGGCTCATCTGGCACTCACGGGAGATTCATTCTGAATACCGTTGATCAGTCGCAAACGTCGAGCATTTGTTGGCGTTGTTGACTCTGGGTAAGCCTCAAGAGTGCGGGAAACGAAGCCTCCATGCAATGAAACGCTAACAAGTTGTGAGCTGCCTGCGCCGCCCGCGCGCGATTCCCTCCCCTGAATGGATGGCGCGCGGCAGCTCCTGCGGCGTGGCCTCCCCGCTTCCCTTCCGTTGGACGCGCACGCGCCCACCCAGCGTATCCACCGCCTACATCTGTGGGGTCTCGGCCATTGACCCGCGCGTTGTCAGCACCTTACGTTTTGCTTCATCCGTAGGGTGAGTGTGCCGAATCAGCTCAAGGCCGCGCCCGTGCTGACTCAGCGGCACATTTCTGCGGCTTTTAAGTTGAATGCATCGTGGTAGGCCACCACAGCCGCCGGAATTGCCCCTTCGAAGGCAATGGCCAAAAAGTACTCAGGCGGCACATCGGGCAGCACCAGTGCGCTCTCGGCCTTGAAACCAAAGCGTTGGTAGTAGTGCGGATCTCCGAGGAGCACGCAGCCCGACGCGCCCATCGAACGCAGTTGCGCTATGGCATGGTTCATGAGTTGCACGCCGATCCCCTGCCTCTGCCGCTGCGGCAAGACCGACAACGGCCCCAGGCCGAACCAATCCGCAGGGCCAATGGAGAGCCGTATCGGCGAGATCGCCACATGGCCGACCACCGCTCCATCGTCGTCAGCCACCAGCGACAGCGTGAGTTGCTCCGCATGACGCAGCGCGTTCACAATGAAGTGCTCAGTGTGGCTGGTGTGCTCGGCATCATGGAACGCCGCTATCGTGACGGCCTCGATGGCCGCTACATCGGATGCTGTTTCGTTGCGGATCTTGAGGGTCACGGCGTATCCATCGTATGTTGATTGCTCATGTTCGTGTGCACAGCCGCCCCCTGTGCGGCTCCATAAAACTGTCCTTTTCCAAACTGGAAAGGTATGAACCGCGAGTAGGACGGGCCGGGGTGCGGTGCTCAGAATTCCAAGTTGTCGATCAGCCGCGTGCCGCCCAGGCGCGCCGCGCCCAGAACCACGAGTTGGCCCGGCTGCGGAGCCTCTGCAGGCGGCAGCAAGTCAGCGCGCTGGCGCACGGTTAGGTAGTCGGGCTGCCAGCCCTGCTTGCGCAGGCGCTCCACCGCCTGGGCCTCCAGCGCGGGCAGGCTGGCGCCTAGCTGCAGCGCCGCATCGGCCAGCGCGCGTAGCGCCTGGCTCAGTTGCACGGCCTGGGCACGTTCTGCTTCGTCCAGATAGCCGTTGCGCGAACTCAGCGCCAGACCGTCGCCGGCGCGGCAGGTGTCGCCGGTCACGATGTCGATGGGCAGCGCGAACTGCTCCACCATGCGGCGGATCACCAGGACCTGCTGGTAGTCCTTGCGCCCAAACACGGCCGTGCCCGGGCCGCCGCTGAACACGCAGGCCAGCAGTTTCATCACTACCGTGCACACGCCGGTGAAGAAGCCTGGACGGAAGTGTCCCTCCAGGATGTCAGCCAGTCGCGGATCGGGCTGCACTTTGAAGGTTTGCGGCTGCGGGTATAAGTCTTTTTCGGCAGGCGCGAACAGCACGTCGCAGCCCTCGGCGTGCAGCTTGCCAGCGTCTATTTCCAGCGTTCGCGGGTAGCTGTCGAAGTCCTCGTGCGGCAGGAACTGCAGCCTGTTGACAAAAATGCTGACCACCATGACGCTGCCCAACGGCTTGGCTTGGCGCACCAGGGCCAAGTGGCCGTCGTGCAAATTGCCCATGGTGGGCACGAAGGCGGGACGGCCGCGACCCGCCAGGGCGTCGCGCAGGTCAGAGATGGTGTGGACGATTTGCATGGGTGGATTCATCAGGCGCGGAGCTAATTGTCGGGGAAGGTGGCCAAGGGCTCAGGCCGCGTCAACGGACTAGCGTTCGACGAGGACGGCGGGGGGCTGGACGGCCCTGCGCGGCAGCTGGGACATCATGCGTTTCGTCGCCGATGGGGCCTTCGATCGGGTGCAGGGCCTGCACGTGAGTTTGGCAAATATGGAATTTTCTCGGAATTCTTCAAGGAAATCATCCGACTTCCTCTCAGAGGCGGACAGACCGCTTGCACGCTGACACGCAACCGACTGTGTGCTCAGCGATCTCTCCCTCTACTTCGCGCTGCAAACAAAATCTTGCGCAGGCTCTCAGGATTGGCTCCACCTCGCGCTCGCCCTGCACCGCCAGCGATCCAAGTCTTACTCCGCCCCTTCATGCAATAGATTCGAGGCTGTATCGCCCCGCCTCCCCTACTTACCTTGCAGGAGAATGGGGATGTACCTCTTGCCTACCAAGCTATCAATACGCGGCTATTTCTGCTCCGCGATCCAGTGACGGACATCTTCTGCCCGCCATGCCGTTATGCCGACGGAAATCCGGACAGGCGCAGGGAACAGACCCGCCTTCACCCGCCTCCAGAGCGTTGATTTGGAAAATGGTACGAATCTGAGCAGCAGGCTCTGGCGCACAAAGCCAGTGTGGTGTTGGTGCCGATGCAATCTTGACCAGCTAAACCGCAAAGTGCCAATCCAATATTGACCAGGGTGTTCCACTGACCTGCTGAGAATTTCAGCAGGGGATTCAAGGTGATCACCATGGACATGATTGGCAAGGTCAGGCGCATGAGGCTGCGCGACCAACTCTCTCTCAGCGAGATCGCAAAGCGCACAGGCCTGTCGCGCAACACGGTCAAGAAGTGGCTCAAGGCGCCCGGCGATGTTGTGCCGAAGTACGAGCGGGTGAAGCTCGATGGCAAGCTAACTGCGTTCGAGCCGATCCTGCATCAAGCGCTCACGACCGACAGCCATCGCCCCAAGCAGGGACGGCGCAGCGGCCGAGCTTTGTTTGCTCAGATACAGGCCCAGGGCTATCGCGGCGGCTACAGCGCCGTCACCGACTACATCCGGCGCTGGCGGGTGGAGTCCGCAGCCAGTCCGGCCAAGGCGTTCGTTCCGATGAGCTTCGAGCTGGGCGAGGCCTTCCAGTTCGACTGGAGCGTCGAAGCCATGCTCGTCGGCGGTGTGTTCTACAACGTGCAAGTGGCGCACCTGAAGCTGTGCGCCAGCCGGGCCTTCTGGCTGGTGGCCTACCCCAGCCAGGGTCATGAGATGCTGTTCGACGCGCACACACGCTCGTTCCAGGCACTAGGTGGCGTCACCCGACGCGGCATCTACGACAACATGCGCACCGCTGTGGACAAGGTGCAGCGTGGCAAGCAGCGCACCGTCAACGCGCGCTTCGCAGCCATGTGCAGTCACTACCTGTTCGATGCCGACTTCTGCAACGTCGCCTCGGGATGGGAGAAGGGGGTGGTGGAGAAGAACGTGCAGGACAGCCGCAGGCGCATCTGGATCGAAGCCGCGACCCGTCGCTTCGGCTCGTTCATCGAACTCAATGCCTGGCTGAGCGAGCGATGTCGTTCGGTGTGGAGCGACACCACGCACCCGATCCATCGGCAGTTCACCGTGGCCGAGATGTGGGAGTTGGAGAAGCCTCACCTCATGTCCATGCCGGCCCCCTTCGACGGCTACGTCGAACGGTTGGCCCGGGTCAGCAGCACCTGCCTGGTGGCTGCCGCTCGCAACCGCTATTCCGTGCCGTGCGAGTGGGCCGGCCACATCGTCAGCACCCGCGTCTATCCCGAGCGAATCGATGTGGCGGCCGCGGACGCCGTCGTCGCGAGTCACGCCCGGCTGCCGGGCAGCGGCCAGACCAGCTACGATTGGCAGCACTACATCGACCTGGTGCAGCGCAAACCGGGCGCCTTGCGCAACGGCACGCCGTTCCTGGACCTGCCGGCGCCGTTGCTGCGTTTGCGCCAGTCGCTGCTCAGGCACCCTGGAGGAGACCGGGTCATGGCACAGGTGCTGGCCGTGGTGCCGCAGGCCGGGCTGGAAGCGGTGCTGGTGGCCATCGAGCTGGTACTCGAAGGCAGGACCCCCAGCGGCAGCATTAGCGTGGAACACGTGCGCAACGTGCTGGCCCGCTTGAACAACCCGGCCACGCCGGCGCAAGCGCAGACGTCCTTGCAACTCACCCAGGCGCCCAAGGCCGATACCGCGCGTTATGACCGGCTGCGCCCCACCCACCAGGATCATCTAGACGGGCAGGAGGTGGGCCATGCGTGAGACCTCCATCGATGTACAGGCCCAACTGAAGGCGCTGCGGCTCAACGGCATGGCCACGGCTTGGGCCGATCTGACGGAGCAAGGCGGCGATACGGCCTTGGCTGCATCACGCTGGCTGGTGGAGCACCTGCTGCAGGCTGAAGATGCTGATCGGGCGATGCGTTCCATCGCCCATCAGATGAAGGCGGCACGCTTCCCGATGCACCGCGACCTGGCTGGGTTCGACTTCACCGTCGCGCCGGTCGACCGCGCGTTGATCCAGAAACTGGCGGACCTCTCGTTCACGCAGGATGCGCAGAACGTGGTGCTGGTCGGCGGCCCAGGCACCGGCAAAACCCACCTGGCCACGGCGCTGGGAATTGCTGGGCTCACCCGGCACGCCAAGCGAGTGCGGTTCTACTCCACGGTCGATCTGGTCAATGCCCTGGAGCATGAGAAGAGCCAGGGCCGTGCCGGACGCATCGCCATGAGTCTGGTGCGCATGGACCTGGTCGTGCTCGACGAGTTAGGTTACCTGCCCTTCAGCCAGGCCGGTGGTGCCTTGTTGTTCCACCTGCTGTCCAAGCTGTACGAGCACACCAGCGTGATGATCACCACCAACCTGACGTTCGCGGAGTGGTCCACGGTGTTCGGCGATGACAAGATGACCACCGCGTTGCTGGATCGCTTGACCCATCACTGCCACATCATCGAGACCGGCAACGAGTCCTACCGCTTCCGCCACAGCACGCACGAAGCCAAGGGGCGCATCAAGGCTCGTGAGCAGACCAAGAAGGCAGTGGCCGCCCAGGTTAGCGAGACCGCGGAGGAAGGGGCCTCGCCTGACGGCTCGGCAATACCAACCACCAGTTCAAAAAAAGGAGGCCCTACCGAAGCATCCACCCTATAGTTATCCACAGCTGGTTTCTAATGGAACCAGCTTTAGCCCCTGGTCAATGTTCGACTGGCACTGCTGATCACGTTTGCACTGGCACTAACAAACCGCCAAATAGGAGCATTTATTCCGCAATTCGGAGTCGCGGGACGCTTCCCCCGCAGAGCCAACCTCAGTTGTCAAAGCTGGTCGGCCTCCATGACCCCTACGAAGTTCGAGATTTCGATGACGGGCACAGCAGCCCAGATGAAGTTCCTCCGCACTACGACTCGTGGCCAGTCGCGTCCCGTTCGTTCAAGAGCGACTGCAGTCGTAGATCACTTGCATCGAGCGATTGCACACGCCCGTTGAGCAGAACGGTTGTTGAAACACCCGCCTGAACGTTCTTGGTTATGGCGTCACGGACAGCCTGTTTGGCCAACTCTTGCAGTTGGGCGGTAGTCAGGCCGAAGGCTAACGAATGCGCTTTGTTCACATAGTGCAGCTTATGTCGTTGGTACAACGCAGTCAAGGCTATTCCAATTATTTTAGTTCTGACCCCCTGCGCAGAGACGTACACCAATAAATTATGCTATCGCTGGCATGAGACAAATAAGCCCATGGTGATATGCGCAACTAAATAATGTAGGACTGATACTCAATCAATCACAGAACCTATGAAGGATGGGAAAAGCGTTCTTTTGCTCCTCCTGTCGATTCAATTTGATTCCTAAAAACAACGAGGCTCAGCTTTCAATCAAAGAGCGTCATTGCGAAAGTGTTTCCGCTCCCAACGAGCCTGCATTTTTGAAAATGTGGAGCCCACTAGCAGAAGCAGACCGAACAGGCTCATTCCGACAGCAACAGGATTATTAAAGAACTCGGTCATCGTTATATCCGCAATCGACTGTAGAGAAAACACGTTTCAGGAGGCTCTGCTCAGCAGTTTTTGAGAGAAATGGAACATATAGCTGCTACTGCCTGGCCTTAAGGGGCCCGATATATCAACTTGCGCTTTCCCAAATGCTCTATTGGCGTGAAGGAAGCTGATTTTACCAACTCGACACCAGTTGACAGCGTGTACAGCAGAGCCGGCTCATACATATTAGGTTCTTCAGCCTCCCATAAAGCTATGAGATCCTCAAAATGCCAAAATTTTGAATCATGCATGTATCCAGGTGACATTACCCTCACGCGAACCACAATATAGCCTTGCAAAGAACCTTGCTTCACAAAGTCGAGCAATAGGTCTTCATTCGACAAAAAAATGTTCTTCATGCCTCCGCCAATGCTTTCTGTACGGTACTCAACAAAGAAGTATGGTCGTACAAAACTTAGACTAGCTATTGGGGCTCTTCGGCGGGAGACTCTAGCTAGCCCAGCAAGCACACTGCGAAAGTAAGAAATCATTGGTTAAGCAAAATTTGAACACTATAGATTGTAGCCCTATTGTGTTCAAAGTCTCCTAATCGCGGAGATGGAAGCTCATTCAAATGCGTTGAACAATATCGCCATGGCTCTGCGGGTAATCCGTCGCGCACGGGGGTACACCCAAGAGGACTTCTCCTCTGTTTCAAGTCGAACCTACATCAGCAGTCTAGAGCGAGGCACCAAAAGTCCCACGTTGGGAAAAGTGGAGCAGATCGCCACCGCTTTGAACGTCCATCCCCTGACCCTGCTCGCAATTTCATTTGCCACTTCTCCATCGCTAGATGACGTCTCGGTTGTTTTGGCCGAAGTCCAGAAAGAAGTCGCTGCGCTTGGCCTGCCTAGCGGGGGCGGTGGCTGACTGTTGATTTCCCCAAAACTAACCCGCCATTTCCATCTCGATCTGACCCACCCTGGTTCGTGAACTTCATGCTCACGTTGTGGATAAGTTCTTGGTTGTCTTCTCCTTTTTGGTGGGTCTGTGGCTGCTGTGCCGAACTGTTCTTGAACCGGTAGCTGTCGTTACCGGTTTCCAGAATATGGCAGTGATGCGTGATGCGGTCCAGCAGCGCCGTGGTCATCTTGGTATCTCCGAACACATTGGCCCACTCACTGAAGCTCAGGTTGGTGGTTATCACGACGCTCGTGCACTCGTACAGCTTGGGACAGCAGGTGGAACAGCAAAGCTCCTCCTCACGTACGGAACGGCAGGTAGCCTTCGTGATTGACGTGTTGCCCGCCGTATCGTGGGCTGGCGGGTAAGCAGTTCAATGCGCACGGACTTCGTGCTCGATGCACTGGAGCAAGCCCTTTACATCTGGCAGCCTGAGCGCGATGGAAGCTTGATTTGCCACAGTGACCGCGGGTCGCAATGCGCCAGCATTCGGTACTCTGAAAGACTGGCTGAAGCGAGCATAGAGACTTCCGTGTGCAGCAAGGGCGCCAGCTATGACAACGCCTTGGCCAAGACCATCAACGGTCTCTACAAGGCCGAGTTAATCCATCACCGCGCGCCATGGAAAACAAAGGAAGCCGTGGAGTTCGCCACGCTCGAATGGGGGTCATAGTTTAACCACCATCGCCTGCTCGAACCCATAGGGTACGTCCCACCGGCAGAAGCTGAGGCAAACCACTACCGGTAACTCGCCAGTCAGGCCACTGCGGAAGTGGGCTGACTTAAACCAAACAGCCTCCGAGAATCCCGGAACGATTCACCTCGAACTGCATTACTGGCGCTATTGCTTCTAGAGCACTCTCAAAGATGCCTTTGTCGTCCATTTTTTTGAATGTCCACGTTACGTGGACATAATTAATATGCGAACAACATAAGAATGCAACCATTTTCCAGCCGGGGTATTGAGTTGAAGCGGCAGAAATTGGTTCGTCTCCGGCCACAACGTACGACGCCAGCCAGCGCTGGCTAACTGGACGTAGCTCCATACTCCTCGATAAACTGAGCCAGCGCTTGGGCCGTTGGCTCTCCCCACAACTGTTTGGCGTACCAAGGCGCAAAAATGCCACGGACTGCAGCGCTATCAAGCCCCTTGTCCAGCTTTAACGTCTTGTTGGCGTTCTGTGACTTGAACGCCTCGAATAGAGCCTTGCGCTCGCTATCGTCAAGTTCTTTGTAGACCCCAAGGGCCTCAATAGCCCTGGCGGCAAGAAATCGCTCCATCACACTGCGACCGCTCGCCTTGCTAGACGAGGGGGCAGCCTTGGGTGATGCCAGTGCAGGTACAGGAGTCGGGTTACGCACCAAGTCCTGGAGCGTCCAGCGGAAGTAGCCTGCTGGGGTCTCCAGCGGGGTCATTCCCTTCGACTCTGCGCGTGCCTCCACCCGAGAAATGGCCGTGCGCAGGAGGTCGTCACTGTGTTGCGCGACCAAGTCGCTGGCGTCCGCTTGGCTGAAACCGAATTTCATCACCCTCGTCATGAGTTCCGTGTCGATGATGGGCGGCGCCGGGAATTCAAGCTGGGCTTGCTTCGTCTGCTCGACCTTGAACTGCAGCTTCTCGACGCGCCGGCCGTTCTTGTGCTCAATCAGTTCGATGTTGATGTCAGTGAGCGCGTTGATTTCAGCGATGGCGGGCCTCAGGGTGTCCCGCTTGAAGTACTTGTAGACGGGCGGTGTCGACTCAGATATAGGATTGCCTGTGATCACACCGTACCAGTGCTCATAAGTCTGGACGAAAGTCACCTTGGATGGATTAGTCGCGTAACGACGGCAGATTTCATACAAAGCAAGGGCAGACCCTGACTTGAGCGAGCTTTGGTACACGATCGAAAGCCGTGTGTAAGTGCTAGGCGCCATCACCTGCTCGTGCACCTCAGGAGGAAAAGCGAATCCAAACCACACCTGCCCTGCATGCTTGTTCAGCCCAGCGGGATTAACCAAGGTGACCGAAGAGACCAGTCGCTCACTCGTCCACTGTCGCTCGTTCTCCATGAGCAGCTTAATGTTCTGCATTTCCTCAAGCTGCTTCTTCAGGTACTGCACATCCTTGCTGTCGTAGGCCGCATCCCGGGCAAGGTCAGAAAGCGGAATCCAGAAGTACTTCTTGGCTGCAGCGGTGTTGATCGGTGCATTGAGCCCAGGAACCTTCATCTCCTGGGCGTGGTACATCATCACATTGAATACCTTACGAGAGAGCAGCGAGAGATTGCCTTCTACGACCCGCAATCCAATAGCCTCATTGGTCTTGCGAAACTCCCTCACATCGCTGGCGTCGATCGTGATGACCTCCCCAGGTTTCGCCTTGCTCTTCCTCGCCATCGGCATCGACCTTTCCTGACCGGTGCTTGGTGCGCGCTGCCATGCGACCGGATCTATCGGTGAAATTTTGGCGCGATTCTCTCACCTTTCGATGGAAGCGTCGAGGGTTCACCTTTGTATCGGTTTGTGGCCTCATCACCTTTTCGTAGGTGATGAGGCAAGCCTACGCTGGGCTGCAGACCGCTCATTCGGCCGACCCGATCATTAGGTGGAAGCTAGCTCGCCAAGAAAACGTTCATGAGCTCTAGGCGAGTTCAAGGAGCTACCGTGTCGCCCGCTCCCCGTAGAAGCTCACCTTTGCGCACTTTGCCCCTGAATCCACTCACTTATGGTCCCTGTTAATTCTCACCATAGATGTTGCCTGTCCCCGGGGGCACTCACCTCTCTCCCCGTATTGGCTCACCTTGGTCCCCGAATCCACTCACCTCACTAGGCGGAAAACCGCGTGGGGCTTAGGTTTTGCGATGTTTAAATTGTATTTAAGGTTTCCAAGGATGTTCAATACAAAGAATCCTCAATAGCGTGGATGCCTAACGAGTGAATTCCAATGCAAAACAGCCAGTTCACCAGAGTCCAGAAGGAATTCGACCATGCCCAATTGCCCATCAGTAGAGCATCACTCCCTTGCTCCCTGTAAAAGCTCACCAGACGAGGTCAAATCGAAAACGACTCCTGCCCCTCTCCCCAGCCACAATCAGAATCGCCTAGATTCATCAGGCCCCCCCGTAAAGGCTCACCTATACCCAATCTTTACAGGAAGCCGTGCGGGCTACGCATAGTGGAACCTCATCCGCGCTGGTCCCTGATGAGACTCACCTTTGTGTGCAAGATAGCTTTTAAATACTCTTCCCTGTGTGTGAGTGCACACATTCTAGATGCTGGAATCTCATTAGGGCGCCATTTCTAGTCCCTGTGGAGTCTCACCTTTGAGCCTTTACATGCCCTTTGGCTCGATGAAGTAGGCATCCATATGGCGCTTTTTGGGAGTTTCGGGGTGATGATCCGCCGAATGCAGACTGCATACATTTCGCTCCGGTTTCCGGGCCTGGCTTTAGCCCCCGTAAAAGCTCACCTTAATACATATCGGGGTGTTCGAATGCTTCCCCCGGTCCTTCGCGCTGACGATTGCGACGGGTCCCTGAAAAGGCTCACCTTTTGAGGATTGGCAAGCGCAGGTCGCTCTGGCACTGCACTCCGGCGGTGGAGACGGATTGGTAGGCCGACTGCTGAAACAACGGTGGAGCGGCACTCCCCGTAAAGACTCACCTTAGAAAGAAGAAGGGACCGATACGGGCTATCAAAGGTCTCGGTTTAAGGCGGGAAGGACAGTCACCCCCTTTTCGCGTCCCTAAAGAGTCTCCAGTCCGTTCTATGGGCCCTTGGTCCTCTTCGGGAGCATTGTTCGCTCCCTGTAGAGGCTCACCTTTTGGCCGACATCTTGATCAGTCAAACAGACCGAAACGGCTTCTGAGTTCGGCAACGAGTGCTGCCCTCTCCTTTGGATCGGCAAGCACGACCTCAAGTGAGACCTTTCCTGAGTCCCATTCTTTGAGGAATCCGATCTGTTGGCCAGTGTGTTGGATCTTGTATTGGCGCGATGTTTCTTTAGGCTTGCGTTTATCGCCAGTATCGAGTTTTGCGCGTATGGCTCCGACCTCACGCGACGACAGATCTTCTTCGATGATGCGATTTACCAATGCAAGCACTTCTATCTCGCTCACCTTCTTGGCAGCAAGCGTGATCTCATACCCAACGAATACGCCAAACTTCTCTGGCCGATCGCGCATTCGGTCGAGCACAGCAGTCGGAAGGCTCAGCAACGCAATGGTCTTGTTCACCGTCGAGAGCGACACTCCCAAGAGCTCAGCGATTTGCAACTCAGTTTGCACTAAGCCTTTATCAAGCAATTTTCTCCACGCGAATGCATTGTCTAAGGGACTTTGCGCGCTACGCTCCTCATTGAGCACCCAACTCACGCGATAGAGCTCGAGATCACCTTCGTGTGGGCGAATCACCAGGTCGATGCTGTGTTGACCAGCTGCAGCGAGCGCCTTCTTTCGATAGTGGCCATCGATCAGCAAGTAGTCACCTGGTATGGTCGGATGCGCGATCGCAGACGCTGGAACGAGTTGACCACGAGTTGCAATTGACGCCGCCAGCTCCTTGACGATGTCAGGGTCATAGATGTGACGGGCATTCAGTGGGTTTTCGTGCACTCTATCAAGAGGAGCTGCCACAATTCGCTGCTGCGCTGGACCAGTATTTTCAGCGCTGAAAGTCCGACCAGCCTGTGCCTCATCGAGGACGACTTGGGGGGGGGGCACACCTCCAAGGCCACCTGGACGCTCGGAAAGCACGGCATCTGCCGCTGCAAACCGCGCATTTACATCCCGCTTTTCAGCCGAAAGGGACGCTCGCATTGCAGCTTTGCGGTCGACTTTGGAAATCATCTTTTGTCCTTAATTTTTGCGCGAAGGAAGGTGCAAAAGGTGAAGCACTTCCTCTGCCATCAACTCCACCTCTTCCATTGCAACTGTGGCGCGTGGCACTTGATGAACGGTTGACCCCAGAATCTGGGCTTCTCTAAACGCCGCTCGCGAACCTAGGGACGTTTTTAGAAGAGGAAATTCTTTATCTTCCTCCAATAATTCAATTAGCTCTTTGGCTAGTGAAGTCGAGCGCTGGACCATGTTAGCAACGACTCGTGCGACGAGCTCTTCGTTGTTGGCCTGTGCTGCCTCCGCCAATTTTTTGGCAGACTCCGCCGCCCAGATATCCGCCGGACTCGGGACCAGCGGTATGAGAGCCAAGTCAGAGATCAACATGGCCGACGTGGGGGCTGCAGAATTCATTGCCGGTGGGCAATCTACAAAAATCACATCAAATTTATCTATGTGATTTTTTACTTCTCTGTGCATCTTTCCTTCCATAGGAGCAAGACTAATCACAGAAGCTGGAAATGGCCGCTCTTCGGGGGCGGCACTTGCCCAGCGGCTTGCAGTCCCCTGCGGGTCCATATCTACGACAAGTGATGAATATCCGCGAAGCCCGAATGATCCAGCGAGGCTCATCGCAATGGTTGTTTTTCCACACCCGCCCTTTTGGTTAAACACGGTGACCACTTTTGCTGTCATTGCCTGCTCCTGATAGGTTGGCAGACTTTCAGCGCTGAAAGTCTTGCCGGATTCTCCGCGAAGGGGATTGTATCAAACTCAGATGAAATTCAATAACAAATTAATGAAAATGCTGTTTATTTTATCGCACATGCGTTTTTGCAAAACGACTTCTGTGTTACTTTGATCGTTGCTATGGCTTGACTTTCAGCGCTGAAAGTTGAGTCAGGGGTGGTTGTTGATCGGCCTTTTGGTGTTGTGTTGCCTGGTGCGCGCTATGTTTGGGCGGCGATGTTTTGGTGCGATTGGTTGCGGGGCTTTTGGTGCTGAGGGTTGAAGGTTGGACCCCGTGGGGGAGTGCGTGATCGGTGGGGTGTCGCGGTTTTGTTGGTGCGTAAAATTTATTGTTCGTGCATTGTATTTTTGTAAAATTTCTAATTTGTGTTTTTTATTGAGTGCGGGGGCGAGGGTGAACTTTCAGCGCTGAAAGTTCTGGGCGGTGTGGTTATGCGGCTATGTTCAATGCAGAGCTGGCTTTTTTGAAATGTTGTTTGGATAACGTCGAAATTGAGAGCTTGCGGTGGTTTAAGGGAAGAGCATCATTGGGGCAAAGCCCCGGCGCTCGAGACATCCACGATCGTCTGTAACTCAGGTCATCATGTGCATTGAACTGACCGAGGAACCAGATTGCATCGACCCAAGGAGGGTACGAGCACGCTTAGTGATGCGTTGGGCCCAGACCCCGTGGGGCTCGAAGTAACCAACGCTATTGACCCATCAGGGGAAGGCGGCTTCTTGGGGGCTGACCATGGTGGGCGAGCTTCAGCAGATTGTGGAGCGCAGCGGACGCGGCGACTCTATTCAGGCGGTCCTCACGAAGATGCTTTCCCCGTCCAGCGTGCCAGTCTTCTCTATGTCCGCCCCCTTGGCAATTTCTCACGTTTGAGAACGCCATTGAGCACCCAATAGATCCAGCCTCAATGGATTAACTGAAATCGTATGACTGACAAGTCAGGAGAGGTCATGTTGACGACGCGGAAACTATGGGCTTGGACAAAAGGGCTCCAGGCCTGGTGGAGCGGCGCTCTTGCTGGTAAAGAATGTGCTTACGCCCGCTGATTAAGATGACCTTCATGCGCTGCTCAAGGTGGCACATGGCATACCTGATCCAGAGAAACAGGAGCCCTTGCCTCTTGCCGAAGGCCGGATACCGGTACCGATCCAGGCTGAGATCGGGATCCAGTTGCTCGTCATCAAGAATTTGCGCAACGTCAACGCTGAAAACCAGCAGTTGGAAGTTGGAGCCAAGGGCTTGACGACCGTCTATGGCGGCAATGGAAGCGGAAAGTCTGGGGGCTAACGGGTTCTAAAGCGTGCTTGCAGGGCTCGCGACCAGTCAACCAGTCAGAGCTATTTCTCCCTAACGCCAATGTGGCTATGGCCCAATTTGGTTACGCTCAGGAAACCTTCACCGTATGCGTGAATGGCCAGATTGATGAATTTGTATGGAGCAAGGTAGTGTGTCCCCCAAGGACCTGTCGGCCCTGTCGACATGCGACACTCGGTGCGCGCGTGCCTTCCTGGGCAGCGAGGACGACTGCGCCTACGTGCCGTATGAGCTCAATGTGCTGGATGACCTGGGCGAGCTGCAACAGGATCTAAAGCTACGCCTTGAAGCCGAGCAGCGTGAACATGCTGTAGATCTCCAATTGTTCGCTCACCTCAAGGAAGAGACGGCAGTCGGGAGGTTGATAGCTACTTTCTCATCGAAAACTGATCCTGGAGCGGTGGAAGGCCAGTTCTTGGCATCAGTCGCGCCAACTACTCCAAGTATCCGCACATGAGCCCCCAACTTGCCCCTTCACCGTCATGTTGGCTGTGCCGCGCTGGATGAAGGCATCGAACCCATTGGAGTTGGGGTAAAGCCATGAAGACCGACAGTGACTTCGTCGTGCCCGGTGGGCAGGTTCAAACCTCCGCCCCCGAGGTCATGGGGCGCATCGAGCGCCGATGGGAAGGCTTGCGCGAACGCGTGGAGGCCAAGCTGCAGACGCTCAAAGGTGTGGATCGCAGGCAGGAATCCCGGCTCCTCGACCAAGCTGCCAAGGCCGGCACTGTGGCCAAGCGGGTGACATGGCTGCGCAAGGCGGCTGATAGCGTCACGGGCAGTGCTGCGCCGTTGGCCGCATGCCGCAAGGGTTGCTCACATTGCTGCTATATCGCCGTGATGATCTCCAGAGCCGAGGCACTGGTCATCGCCAAGGAAACCGGTGCGCCGATGAACCCGTTGGCAGGGAAGTACACGATGGCCAACGTGGATGAGGACAGCGAGAGCTACAAGGCGGCGACGCAGGAAGCGTTTGGCAAGCCCTGTACCTTCCTGAAGGATGATGTCTGTGGTATCTACTCAAGCCGCCCCCTTCAATGCAGGCTTCTCCTGAACATGGATGAGGACGCATTGCTGTGCCAGCTCGTGGAGGGCAGCACCATCAATGTCCCTTACCTGAACACCCAGGAACACCACGTCGATTCGGTTGTCATCCTTGGGGCTCACCAGGATTACGACGACATCAGAAACTGGTTCCCGATGACTGAGCAACAGTGAGCAGGGAGTCGTTAAGAGTTACCTACGAGCGGGACAAGAACCGTACCTGGATCTAGGAAGAGCGCATTACTCGTCATTCGATAAATGTGACGCGCGAGATCAAAGATGTCCCCAGTCTTTCACGCTGTCTCCTCGATTCGACGGTGCACAGCATTGTGGGGCGTTCGAGAATGACAGGCTACCAGCTCCCGCAGAGGTGGCATCCGGGATGCTTGCCGTTAGCCCTATCCTAGAAATTCGCAACGCTCGCTTCGAAGACTAGCTTCAACGATGTATTGAAGGTCAGAATCGAATGGTGTGCTTAGTTTTAAGCCTCAAACCCACTGGTGATGGTCAAAACGAATAGATCGTTGCGTTTGACTACTTCCAGGGTCCATAATGGCTTAAACCTAAGCGATCATTGAGATTCAGGAGCGTGTACATGCAGATACAGGTAACGTCAGTTGAGAGCGTCGGTGTGGCCATCCGCGCTATGCGCAAGGTCAACAGTATTCGTCAGGAGGATGTGCCTGGGGTAAGCCATGTGTTCCTGCGCGACCTGGAGAAGGGCAAGGACACC
>NZ_JADHVT010000096.1 GCF_016783915.1 Acidovorax sp. | reverse complement strand
TGCGCAGGGGGTTGGGTGAAGGAATTTGAATGGAATCGGCCGCAAGCGCTAGTGCAATATGCGCTGACAGCTATCAATTTGCTAGTAAGGCAGCTGCCGCAGGCGCTTGGCGCTGATCACGCGCGTGTTCACGCCCATCCAGCCCAGGCCGCCAAACAGCCGCGCGTGTTCAATCTTCACGCAGCGGTTTTGAATGACTTGCAGGCCCGCCGCCTCCGCGCGCAGGCCTGCGGCCTCGTTGAACACGCCCAGCTGCAGCCACAGGCACTTTGCGCCGATGGCGACGGCTTCGTCGGCCAGTGGCGGGATGTCCTCACTCTTGCGAAAGCAGTCCACCATGTCGATCTTCTGGCCCTGCGTTGCCAGCGCGGCGGCCGCCTCGGTCACGCTGGCGTAGGCCGTCTCGCCCAAAATCTGCCCGCCCTCGCGCGCCACCAGCGGGTTGACCGGCACGATGCGATAGCCATGCGCCTGCATGTACTTGGCGGCGAAGTAGCTGGGGCGGTGCCACTGCGGCGAGAGGCCCACCACCGCAATGGTGCGGCAGGCGGTGAGCAAGTGGCGCAGGGTGCTGATGGTGTCGGGGGTGTGGAGCATGCAAACAGTGTACGCATGCGCCTTGTGAGTCGGGTGGGGCTCAGGCCGGAGATTTGTACTTGATGCTGCACCCATACGGCGCCGTCGTCGCCGCCGAGATCGGCTTGCCCGTCAGCGCCTCCGCCAGCCCCACCTTCACATAGTTGGTGGCCTTCTCGATATCTGCCGGGCGGGCCGAGGGGATACTGTCGATGCCACCCGCGTACACCAGCATGCCCTGCGGGTTGACGATGTACATGTGCGGTGTGGTGCGGGCGCCGTAGCTCTTGCCCACGGTGCCTTCCTCGTCCATCAGCACGGCGGTGGGGGCGGCCTTGCGTTCCTGCTTCCAGGCCATGAGCTTGGCGGGCTCCAGGTAGTCGCTGCTGGCTTTTTCGGTGGAGTTGATGGCCAGCCAGACCACGCCTTGGCCGGTGGCGTCTTTCTGCGTGGCGGGCATGTTGCCGCTGTCGTAATGCTTTTTCACGAAGGGACAGCCGGGGTTGGTCCATTCCAGCACCACATGTTTGCCCTTGAAGTCCGACAGGCGCACGGTCTTTCCGTTGGTGTCCTTGAGTGTGAAGTCGGGCGCGGGCTGGCCCACGGTAGCGGCGGCCTGGGCGCCGAGTGCAACCAGGGCGGCGGTAGCGATCAACGTACGGCGTAGCAACTTCATGGCGGGGTCTCCTGAAGGGGTTGGCGGGTTGTCGAAGGCGGAAAGGTGTGAGGCAGCGACCTACAACTGCGCAATGGTGGCGCGCACCTCGTCCACGCTGAGTACTTCGGTCAGCACCACCGGCGGCTTGCCGGGGCGGTAGAACACGTAGACGGGCACACCACTGCGGCCCAGCGACGCCAGGGCGGCGGTGATGGCGGGGTCGCGCCGCGTCCAGTCGGCGCGCAGCAGGGCTACGTTCTTGATTTGCAGGTCGGCGATCACGTCGGAATTGGCCAGCGTGGTCTTCTTGTTGTACTGGCAGGTCACGCACCAGGCGGCGGTGAAGTCCACAAACACAGGGCGGCCACCGGCCACGATCTGCTCGGCGGCGCCAGGTGCCCAGGGTTGCCAGTCGGTGGCGGATGCTTGCGTGGCGCTTTGCGTAGTAGGCACGT
Organism: Acidovorax sp.; assembly: GCF_016783915.1. GTDB lineage: Bacteria > Pseudomonadota > Gammaproteobacteria > Burkholderiales > Burkholderiaceae_C > Acidovorax. The sequence goes on along the minus strand of NZ_JADHVT010000096.1, from coordinate 16,625 downwards.
TGGTGATGTGGGGCACAAAGGCCCAACCCAGCAGCGCCATCGTCGCCAGCGATACGGTGGCCATCCACATCCGCGCGCGCCCGGCCAGCGACAGCGCCCACACCACCAGCGACAGCCCCACCAGCAGGATCAGCAGCGCACCCGCGCCGTCGATGCCGCTTTGCTGGCCCAGCACCCACACCAGCCAGACCACGGTGGCGAACATGGGAAAGGCCATGAGCTTGCGGAAGGTGTCCATCCACGCTCCGGGGCGGGGCAATGCACGGGCGACGGCGGGGATGAAACTGGCGGCCAGGAACGGCAGCGCCAGGCCCAGGCCCAGCGCCGCAAACACCGCCAATGCCTGCGGCGCGGGCAGCGTGGCCGTGAGGCCCAGCGATGCGCCCATGAACGGTGCGGTGCAGGGCGATGCCACGGCCACAGCCAGCACGCCGGTCAGAAAACTGTCGGCCACCGGGTGCCGTGCCTGCAGGCTGGCCACCGACGAAGGCAGGAAATGCCCGAACTCGAACACACCCGCCAGGTTCAGCGCGATCAGCGTGAACAGCGCCGCCAGGCCCGCCACCACGGCGGGCGACTGCAGCTGAAAGCCCCAGCCTACCGCCTCGCCCGCCGCGCGCAGGCCCAGCATGAGTGCGCCAAGCAGCATGAACGACAGCACCACGCCGACGGTGTAGGCCATGCCACTGAGTCGGTGCGCGCGGCGGTCTTGTGCATGCTGGGTGAACCCCACCACCTTGATCGCCAGCACCGGGAACACGCAGGGCATGAGGTTGAGGATGAGGCCGCCGAGCAAGGCGCCCAGCAGCGCGGCGGTGAGGGTGAGGGACGAGGCGCCGGAGCCCGCAGCCGATGTAGCCGCTCCGCCTGCCTGAGCTGCATTCGCTTTGAGTGCGGCTTCCAGGGCGGGTGATACCGCAGCGACTGATGCGCCCTGCGGCCAGGTGCCCAGCACCTTCAACTCGGCGCGGTAGCCGGTGCGCGTATCGGGCCCGGTGCCGTGGCCCGCTGCAGTCTGCTCGGCCAGCACCACGGGCATCAGGCTGGGGCTGGCGCTGCGCTGGTCGGCCAGGGGAATCTGCGCGGTCCACACGCTGCCGTTCCAGGCCTGCTTCCAGCTGGCGGCGTTGTTGATGACCTCGGCGGTTTCGGGGAACAGGTCCAGCGTCTTGCCACGCAGCGCCATGGGCAGGCCCTGCACGCTGACGTTCAACAGGTTGCCATCAGCAATCTGCGCCTGGCTGTCCGGCACGATGCCGCTGGTGCCTGCCAGTACGGGTTGGGGTTGTGCCTTGGCGGCAGCTTCGAACGCCGCACCACTCAGCGCCGTCGTGCTCTGGATGGGCAGCTGCAGCGTGAATTCGCCCTCTTCGGGGATGCACTCCTTGCGGCACACCAGCCAGGAGGCGCGCAGCTTGATGGTGGCGTCCTTGGCCAGCGGGCCGGGGGCATAGGTGCTGGCCACGGTGACGGGCACAGGCAGCAGCACGGTGCCTTCATAGCCGTAGTTGGCCAGCGTGCCGATGGGAATCTTTTTGGGCAGGGGCCAGGCGATCTCGCCAGCGTCCAGCCCGGCGGGCAGCGTCCAGGCCAGTTCGGTGGGCAGGCCAGAGTCGCCGGGGTTCTTCCAGTACGTGTGCCACTCGGGCTGGTGGGTGATCGAGAGGCCCAGCCACAGCGGCTGGCCGGCCGCCACGCCCTGGGGCGCATGGGCCAGCAGCTCGGCCCGCACATAGGGCGTGGTGACCACGCTGGTGCCCTGTCCGCTGGTTTTGGTGCCCAATTGGGCGCTAGCGCTAGTCCATAAAGCGCTGGCAGCTATAAAAAAGAGAGTGGCTGCAAGGCGGTGGAACAGGCGTGAAGGCATGGTGCAGTGTGGGAGCGGGCGGGGCGGGATTGGTTCCGGCGCTGCCGCCGTTTCGATTCTCGATCCACCATTGTGCTTGGAGCCGTCCATGTCCGTGGAAACGGGCGCGGCCAGTACCAGGGCCCCCGCGCAAGGGCCGCCCCGCCGCGCTGGGGGCGTCCCCCTCCCGCGTAGCGAGAGAGGGGGAAGGCGCCGTAGGCGACTCAGGGGGTGTTGCTCACTGTGTCGCCAGGCTCAATTCCGCACGCGGTGTCCACTTTTCTGCTTGTTTGCCCGCTTTGGGGGCTGCGACAAACAGCCGCTCCACCGGCAGCTTTTGCGACACCAGGTACGCGCGGATCGCCTGGCCGCGCTGCGTGGCCAGGTCGGCTGCCATGGCCTCGGTGGCGGGCTGGTTGGCCAGCAGCAGGGCTTCCATCTCGGGCACCGTGAGCTCCTTGGCCAAGCCGACCAGATTGCGTGGTTTTGGAATGTCGGCGCGGCGGTATACCTCCTTGAGCAGGGCGGGGTATTCGGTGGCCGACACGGGGGCGGTGTCTGCCGTGCCGGGGCTGGCGCGGCGTCTTTCAGCCAGCACGAGTTGTTGCAGGCGTTCGCGCTGCAGGCCCTCACGCTCGTCTTGCAGGCTGGCCATGCCAGTCACGGTGATCTTGAGCGCAGGGCGGTCGGCCAGGGCCTTGACCACCTTGCCCAGGTTCTGCTGCGCCTCGGGCGTGAGCGTTGCGCTTCCGGGGGCAAACGGCACATTGCTCATCTCGTCGCCACCGCCAAAGGCGCTGGCCAGCAGGCTGAACGGCGAGGTCAGCGCCTTGCCGATGAGGTTGACGATGATCTTGAAGATCACCGGGCCGACACGGAACTGCGGGTCGTTGAGCGAGCCGCTGATGGGCAGGTCCAGGTCGATCACGCCCTGGCGGTCGGCCAGCAGGGCCACGGCCAGCTTCACGGGCAGGCTGTTGGGGGCGCCCTCCACGGGCTCGCCAAAGGTCAGCTGGTTGAGCACCAGCCGGTTGCTGGCGGTGAGCTGGCCGTTGGGCAGCACCTTGTAGTTCACATCCACGCTGAGCTTGCCGCGCTCGATGCCGTGGCCCGCGTATTTGACGGAATAGGGCGTGAGCGGGGGCAGCTCCAGGTCGCGCACCTTGCCCACGATGTCGAGGGCCAGCGGTTTGGCCAGCGGGTTGAGCTTGCCGGTGACTTCGAGCGACGCCGAGCCCTCGGCGCGGCCGCGCAGCTCCAGGTCGGCGAGCACGGGCTCGCCGCCCGAGGCTTCGGACGAGAACGCGCTGAGCTTGCCGGTCAGCTCCGACAGGTCTGCCGAGTAGTTGGGCTTGATGAAGAAGTCCGAAAACAGCACCTTGCCGTTGACCAGGCTCACGGGGCCAAAGACCACCACAGGGGCCAGTGGGTCGGCCTGGGCCACTGCGGCGGTGGGTGCAGTGGCAGTAGTGGGCGCGGCCGATGCCGCTGTGGCGGGAGCCGGCGCGGTGGGGGCGGCCGTGCTGGCCGCGGCGCTGGCCGCATTGGCCGCCCGTGCCTCGGCCGGGGTCTTGGCAATGTCGCTCAGGTTGATGCGGCCGGCCTCGTTGATGGTGACCCGGGCAAAAAAGTCCACCAGGCTGGTTTCCTTGACTTCCACGCGCGGCGCGGTGCCGGGGGCGGTGGCCACGGCCAGGCCGCGCAGGTTCAGGCTCTTCCAGGCCAGCAGTTCCTCACCCACCTGGGCCTCGGTCTTGGGGGTGAAGGCGGCCGTGCTGTTGGCCTGCAGGTCTTCCACCACGGCATCGCCGCTCAGGCGCAGGCTGACTCCTTTGTCGGTCTGCGCCAGGGCCACCTGGCCCCGGTAGCCCACATCGGCCCGCAGCAGTTCTACCGACAGCTGGCTGGCCAGGTAGCCGTCCAGTGCGTGCAGGGGCAGGCGAGTGGCGTCGAGCTTGCCCTGGGTGGCCAGCGGCTGCAGGGCCAGCGTGCCCTGGTAGTCCAGCTTGCCCGGCGTTGCCTTGTTGTTGCCCTTGCCTGGCGCGGCGGCGCGGGCGGTGAGCGTAAAGGCCTCTGGCTTGCTGCCGTCGCTGGCCAGGTTGCGGGCGGTGATGCCCAAGGCGGTGATATCCAGCGCCACGGGGCGCGGCTGGGCGTTGTCGGCCAGCGAGACGGTGCCGCCTTGCACCGAGAAATCGGCCACGCGCAGCTTCCAGGGTGTGCTGGTGCTGGCGGGGGCTGCGTCAGCCGTTGCCGCCGGGGCCGTGGTGCTGCCTGGCGCTGCCTTCAGCCAGCGCTCGAACATCCAGCGCCCGTCCGCTCCCCGTTCCACCGCCAGTTGCGGCTGGCTGATGGCCAGGCGCTCCAGCGTGGCAGTGCGCGCATCCAGGGGCACCTCGGCGCCCGCTATGTCGAGCTTGCCCAGGCTGGCCAAGGTGGTCTTGCCCTGTTTGACGGCCAGTTGCTCCAGCGCCAGGGGGCCTGCCTTGAGGGTGACGCCGGTGGCGCCTGCCTGCGCTGCCTGTGGTGTGGGGGCTTGCCACACCACGCCCACATCGCCTGTGAGCTGGCCGGTCACCGTGGGCTCCAGCGCTTGGGCCAGGTAGGGCGCGGCCAGTTGCAGGGCCAGGGCGTTCAGGGTGGCGTTGATCTGGGCCTTCTGGTCCGTGGCTTCGCCGGTGAAGCTGAGTGTGCTGCCCTGCAGGCTGAGCCCGCCCTTGAAGCTGAAGGGCTTGGCGTTCTCCTTGGCAAAGGGCAGGGCGACGTCGGCCGCATCCAGCGCGATGTCGGTGGCCTGCAGGGCTGCAGCGGGGCGCGTGGTGGCGTCGGCCCAGCGCAGGGTGCCGCCGCGCACGGCGGCAGTGGCGACTTCCACTGCCCATGCGGGGGCGGCTGTCTTGGCCTTGGCTTTGCCTGTGGAGGCGGTGGACGCTGGGGCGGATGCCGCACTGGCGCTGGCCGGGGGGGAAGACGCAGGGTCAGTGGATACGGGCGCCGCAGGCGTGGCTGTCTTGCCCTTGGTGGGCGTTGAAGGCTGTGCAGGCGCTGCCAGCTGCGCCAGGTTGATCTGACCGCTGGCATCGCGCGTGGCGGTGACCACGGGCGCGGTCAGCTCCACATGCTGCAGTCGCACCACCTGGTCCAGCGGGCGCACATCGGCCATGTCGATTTTCAGGCGCTCATAGCTCAGCAGGTCGGCGCCCTGGCGGTCAACAATGCGCACGCCGCTGGCTTGCACGGTGCCGGTCAGCTTCACGGCCATGCGCGGGTGCTGCTCAAAGGCCACCTTCACATCCGCATCCAGCGTGGCGCCCAACACCTTGACGGGCAGGTTGGCCGGCAGGTAGCCCAGGTAGGGTGCGAGGTTCAGCCCATCCAGCCGGATCTGCGCGTCGGCTTTGCCGGTCTGTGCAAACGGCGTGCCCTGGGCGGACGAGTCAAACCGGCTGCCATCGAGCGTGAACGCCAGGTGGGGCTCCACCTTCACCTCGCGCTGCGAGGGCAGGGTGCTGATGAAAGGCACTTTCAGCGCCAGCGCACGCACCTCATGGGTTGCACTGACGGTGTTGTCGATGAAGTCGATGCTGCCGCCCGTGAGCGCCAGGTTGTACAGCGCCAGCCGTGCGGGGCCGGTGTCGGGCTCGGGTTCGCTCTTGGGCGCGGTGACCTTGGCAATGATGTCGTCCACGTCATAGCGGCCGTCGCCCAGGTGGGTGATGCGCAGGACCGGGTTTTCGATGGTGAAGGCGTCCACCACGGGCGCCATGCGCAGCAGCGACTGCAGTTCGCCGTCGGCATAGACGCGGCCAATGGTCAGCTGTGGTGGAGCTCCATTGGCGCCCGCCACGGTCACGTCACGCAGCGCGAATTCCAGGCTCCAGGGCTCAAAGTCGATGCCCCCCACCGTCACGGTGCGACCCAGTTGCTCAGAGGCAATGCGCTCCAGCGGGCCCTTGACCAGCGGCGGAATGGCGAGCCAGGTGACAAGCCACAGGGCGATCAAACCCGCCAGTGCGCGGACGGCGGGGCGGAACCAGCGGTGCTGGCGCAAAGAGGCAAACGAGACGGAGCGCAGGGAGATCGGCATGGCGGCAGGCAAGGGTAGGCGCCGCAGCCCGGGATGTAGAACCGGTCATCGCCGCCCGAGGGCCGGGCGGGTGCTGCGCGCGGGCGCTATTGTCCCCGTTGTCAGCCTGCCTGCGTAAGCCAATGCAACGGGCGGCTGCGGTGGCTCAAGATTGTTGACAGTGAGTGCGGTCGTCCGTCGCTGCACTCACAGGGCAAAGCCCGGCACCACCCTGCGGGTGGTGGCTCAGGACCGTGTCTTTTGGTGCGCACTCACTTGCGCTGCGCACAAGTGAGTGCACCCCAAAGAAAAGCGCTCCTCGCTGCGCTCACTGGGCAAAGCCCAGCACCACCCTGCGGGTGGTGGCGCTTTTCTTTTCAATCTTGGTCACCACGATGGCGCCGATCTCCGACGTGTTGGCCACATGCGTGCCGCCGCAGGGCTGCAGGTCGATCGGTGGCGCGTCGGCTTCGCCGCCGATGCGGATGGTGCGGATGCGCCCGGTGCCGCGTGGCGGCTGCACGCTCATGCTCTTGACCAGGGCGGGGTTGGCATCCAGTTCTTCGTCGCTGATCGAGGCCACGGTGAGCGGGTGCGCGGCGGCCACCAGGGTGGCGATGGCGGCGGTCAGCTGCTCCTTGTCCAGCGGGTCGGTCATCGCAAAGTCCAGCCGGGCGTAGTCGGGCGTGATGGAGCAGCCGTTGACCAGTTGCGGCACCACGTGGCACAGCAGGTGGCTGGTGGTGTGCAGGCGCATCATGCGGTGGCGGCGCTCCCAGTCGATACGGGCCGTGACGGCGGTACCTGCCGCGAGCTGCGCCAATCGGTCTTCCTGCCCGGGGGCAGGGATGTGCACGATGTCGCTGGTGGGGTGGCCCTCGGCGTCCTTGCCCTTGCGGGTGTCGGCGATCGCGATTTCGGAGCCGTCCACCAGCACCAGCACGCCGCTGTCGCCCGCCTGGCCGCCGCCCAGGGGGTAGAACACGGTCTGGTCCAGCACGATGCCGACATCGGTGGCGGCGGTGATGTGGGCGCTGCATTCGCGCAGGTAGGCGTCTTGGCGGAAGAGGTCTTGGGTCATGCGGTGATGGTAGCGGGATGGGCGGCGGTGCGCGGCGGTGGGGCGGGCGCTATGCTGGGCTGCAGGGGTTTCTGCCACCCCATCCCACACCACTCCACCCTCGGCTTTTCATGAACATGCCTTTGCCTTCACCTCCGCAGTCGTCCTCTCCGCCCCCCATCTCGCGCATGGCGGTCTGGGTCTCGCGCACCCTGGACGTGCTGCTGCTGGGCCTGTGCGGGCTGCTGGTGGCGCTGTCCTACTACACCTTCACGCTGTACTGCGAGAGCTTTGGCTGCCTGGGCGTGGGGCTGTTGTGGATGCTGTGGGCCGTGCTGGCCGCCGTAGGCTGGGCGGCGGCGCTGGTGGTGCGCGCCTGGCAGCGCCGTCGTGGCCTGGGCAGCAGGGTCAGTGGGCTCGCGTCCACCGCGCTGCTGGTGATGGGCGTGGGGCACCTGCTGGTCTGGCTGGGCAAGATGGTGCTGAAGTGACGCACCCCTGAACAGGCCCTAACATCGCGGCATGACCGCTGCCGCCGCGCCCCCATCTGCCCCACTCTCCTTGCCCTCGCGCTTCTGGGCTGACCTGTCCACCCGCGACTTTGCCGCGCTGCAGCACAGCGGTCAGGCTGACCAGGTGGTGGCTGTGCTGCCCGTGGCCGCTGTCGAGCAGCATGGCCCGCACTTGCCGTTGTCGGTGGATGCCACGCTGCTGCAGGGTGTGGTCGATGCCGCGCTGCCGCAGCTGCCTGTCGATCTGCCCGTGCTGTTCTTGCCCCCGCAGAACGTGGGATTGAGCCCGGAGCACATCCGCTTTCCCGGCACGCTCACGCTGTCTCCCGCCACGGTGATTGCGCTGTGGACCGAGATCGGTGAATGTGTGGCCCGCGCGGGCATCAAGAAGCTGCTGCTGTTCAATGGCCACGGCGGTCAGGTGAGTGTGATGGACATCGTGGCACGCGAGCTGCGCACGCGCTGCGATCTCATCGTCTATAGCGCCAGCTGGTTCAGTCTGCCGCTGCCCGACGCGGTGGCGGGCCAGTTCAGTGCCCAGGAGCACCGCTTTGGCATCCACGCGGGCGAGATCGAGACGTCGATGATGCTGCACCTGTCGCCCGCCACGGTGCACATGGAGCATGCGCAGGAATTCCGCTCCACGTCGCAAGACCGTTCGGAGCGCTATGCCATCCTGGGCAACGGCAAAAGCGCCAAGCTGGGCTGGCAGATGCAGGATTACCACCCGGCTGGGGCCGTGGGCAATGCGGCCGGGGCGACCGCAGACAAGGGGCGGACGGTGGTAGATGCCGCAGCGCAGCAACTGGTGGCCCTGCTGCAGGAGCTGCAGGCGCTGCCGCTGTCCACCCTGGCGGATGGGCCCAAGCTGCGTTGAACTGTGTGCTATATTTTTAATAGCTTTCAGCGCATGATCGACTAGCGCAAGCGGCCTCAAAGACCCAAATGTCGGCGCTCAGGCGTGCGTCACCCACTGCGCATGCTCCAGCTCGTTCAGGTGCGGCAGCGTGTTGAACGTCTGCAGCATCAACCGCTTGGGCGAGATCGAGAACTCCGTCACTGCGCTGTTGCGAATGCGCATGTTCAGCGCAATCGTCACCTCGGGCGCTGTGCCCAGCACTTCGCCCACGGCGGTGGAGATGGGGCCGCCGCTGCTCACCAGCAGCACGTTCTGGCCCGTGTGGTGGTGGCGCACGTGGTCCAGGGCAGCGCGCACGCCGGCCGAAAATTCGTTCCAGCTTGGCATGCCCTGGGGGCTGATGACGCCTGCCATCCACTGCGCCAGCGCGTCGCACAGGATGCGGAAGTGCGCGCGGTAACGCTCGGGCGTGTCGGCCGGGCCGAGGGGCTGGGGGTGGATGGCCGCGATCAGAGCGTGGCTGTCGTATTCGTTGAGGCCCGGCAACTGCAGCACCTCGGGCGTGGTCTGCAAGCCTTCGGCGATGCCTTCCAGCGTTTGCGTGTGGCGGCGCAGCGTGCCGGTGATGACGGCGTCAAACCCCAAGCCGTGTGCGCGCCAATGTTCGCCCAGGCGCACTGCCTGCTGACGGCCCAGCGCGCTGAGCTGGTCGTAGTCTTCCGCGCCAAACGAGGCCTGGCCGTGGCGCACGAGGTAGAGGGTTCCCATGCGGCGGATTGTGATCAGAACCCGCCGCAGGCGTTTGTCGCAAAAGCGACCGATGCTATTAAATGTGTAGCTTTTTTGGCTGAATCAGCGAGGGCTTCAGCCCGCCAGAATGCTGCCGAACATGGGCGCATCCACGTTGCCGCCCGTCAACGCCAGGCCCACGTGCAAACCCTGTAGCTGGTCGCGTTCCTGCAGCGCCGCCGCCAACGCTGCAGCACCAGCGCCCTCGGCCACGTTGTGGGTGTCTGTGAACAGGGTACGCATGGCGGCGGCCACCTCGGCGTCGCTCACCTGCACGATGTGGTCGATGTGGGGCGCCAGCACGGTCAGGGCCTCGGCGTCGGCCACGCGGCAGGCCATGCCGTCGGCGAGCTGGGTGGTGACGGGTGCCTCGACCACGCGGCCAGCGGCCAGCGAATCGGCATAGGTGGTGGCGTGGCTGCTGACCACGCCCACCACGCGCACCGGGTGCTGCAGCGCTAGCTTGGCGGCAATGGCCGAGCATGCGCCCGAGCCCTGGCCGATGGGCACGTACACCACATCGAGCTGCGGCACGGCGCGCAAAAATTCCCACCAGTAGGTGCTCACGCCGCGCAGCAGATCGGGGTGGAAGCTGGGCACCATGTGGGCGCCACGCTGGGCCGCCAGCTCGATGGCGTGTTCGCGCGCTTCCTGAAAGTCGTCGCCGTGTTCGATGAGCGTGACGCCCAGCGCGCGCATGGCGGCGTTCTTCTCCACCGAGTTGCCACGCGGCACAACGATGGTGCAGGCCACGCCGTGGCGGCGCGCGGCCCAGCCCATGCTCTGGCCGTGGTTGCCGCGCGTGGCGCTGATGACCTCTTTGGGCAGGGCGCCTCGTCGGGCGAGCTGGTCGAAGTAAGTGAGGCCACCCCGAATCTTGAATGCGCCTACGGGCGTGTAGTTTTCGTGCTTGAGCCAGCAGTCGGTGCCCAGACGCTGGCTGAGCAGGCCCCAGCGGTACTGGGGCGTGGCAGCGAAGTCGCGGTACACCACCTCGGCAGCGGCTTCGATGTCGGCCAGGGTGGGCAGCAGGGCGGTGGTGTCGAGGCGGGTGTTCATGTGGCGGCTTTCTTTTCGGTAGAGGACGATAGGGTGACGGGGCCCAGCGGCGTGGTGAGTTGTGCCGTGAGGTCAGGCGCGTTGCCTGCCGCGACGGCGGCCTGGGGGCCGACACCGATGGCGTCACATGCCGCCTGCAGCGTGGCGGCCTGCGCGTGCTGCAGTGAAAGCTGCGCCAGCTGCACGCCAACAGCGGGCAGGCTGTCGCAGGGGTGCACCGCGCCCCACTGAATGAGCGTGGGCAGGCAGCCGTCCATCAGGCGCAGGCCGTCGTCGCGCACAGTGATCTGCCATTGCAGCACGCCACGGGGCGTGGGGCGGCTGGCGGTGATGACGGCGCCGCGTTCGATGTCGAGTGCCGACAACGCGGTGCACGCGGCAGCCACGTCGGGCACGCTCGCCACCCAGTGGATGAGCTGAGGGCCGTGCTGGGCTACCTGAGCCTGCAGATTGGCGTCATCCATGTCAAACCAGCGCCTTGCGCTAGTGGATATTGCCTTGGATGCTCCTGGGTTGATAGCAATGATCTCCAGGTAAGCGCGCGGATGCGCCGGGCTGGAGATGTTGAAGATGCGGTTGTGGGTGCCCATCAGCGGGTGTTCGCCGCCCGCCGTGGGGGTGATGCCCAGCTTGCGCTCGCACCAGTCCACCCCACTGGCCAGGTCGGCCGCCAGCACGACAAGGTGGTCCACGCAGGGGGCGTGTTGGGTGGTGGACGCGGTCACAGCAGCACCTCACCGGTCAGGCAGGTGACCGAACTGCCGCCGACCCAGATGGTGTTGCCGTCCTGCTCCACAAACACCCGTCCGGCGCGGCCCAGGCACGTCCCTTGAGCGGCCACATACTGCGTGGGGGCCAGCCCGGCGCCGATGAGCCACTGGGCCAGCGCGGCGTTCAGGCTGCCAGTCACGGGGTCTTCGGTCAGGCCGTTGTTGCCTGGGAAAAAGGCGCGCACTTCAAAGGCGATGCCTTCGGCGTCGATGCTGCCAATGACACCGACTTTGCCCCGTGGCGCGGATGCGCCGCCTTGAGCGGTTGGGCACACCACGCCCACATCCAGCTGGCCCAGGATGCTGGCGTCGGGCTTCAGCGCCAGCACCTGCTTGCTGCTCGCCAGCATCACGCCGCGCCAGTGGGGGCCGTTGTCGCACCAGGCGTGGTGCAGGATGTCGCTGCGCGCCACGCCCAGGCCGCGCGCGATCAGCGCCACGTCCTCTTCGGCCAGCGGGCCGCTTTGGATGAGGGGCGGCGCAGCAAAGGCCAGGCGTTCGCCGTCCTGCCGCAGCGTGACCAGGCCCACGCCACATTCCTGCACCACCTGGCCTGCGACCTGGGGCTGGCCGCCGGCCTTGAGCCATGCGTGGCAGCTGCCCAGTGTGGGGTGGCCTGCAAAAGGCAGTTCGCGCCCGGGGCAGAAGATGCGCACGCGGTAGTCGGCACCGGCGGCGCGGCCTTCCGGGGTGGGGGGGAGCAGGAAGGTGGCTTCGGACAGGTTGGTCCAGTGGGTGAAGTCCTGCATGGCTTCGGTGCTGAGGCCGGAGCCGTCCAGCACCACGGCCAGAGGGTTGCCCCGGTAGGGCGTGGCGGTGAACACATCGACTTGCTGGAAGGGGCGTTGGTGCATGGAGAGGCGCGGTCAGGAAAGGGGTTGGTCCAGGACCCCGCGGGCGCCGGGGCGGTTGCTGACCGTGTTGTACCACCGCTCCAGGTGGGGGTGTGCGGCGCGCTCTTGCGGCAGGCCCCACCAGCGGTGGATCTCGCAACCCACCGGGATGTCGGCCATGGTGAACCGCTCACCCGCCATGAAGGGCTGGCGCGCCAGGTGGGCATCGAGCATCGCCATCAGCGGCTCGGTCAGTGCGACCGATGCGGCGATGAGCGCCTCATTGCGCTGTGCGGCGGGGGTGCGAACCCACTGGAGGAACGCATCACGCCCGGCGGGGTTGAGCGTGGTCTGTTGCCAGTCCATCCACTGCTCGGCCACAAAGCGCGTGGGCAGGTCTTCGGGGTAGAGGTTGCCCAGCGAATGCCGGGCGCACAGGTAGCGCACGATGGGGTTGGACTCCCACAGGGTGACGCCTGCCTCATCGTCCTCGATCAGCGGCACCAGGCCGTTGGGGTTGAAGCCCAGGAAGCGTGCCTCGCGCACGATGCCGTACTGGCCGCCCGCGTCGGTGCGCTGCAGCGTGATGCCCAGCTCCTGCGCGGCCCACACGACCTTGCGCACGTTGATGGACGACAGGCGACCCCAAAGCCTCAGCATGGTGACTCAGCCCTTGCTCTCGCGGATGGCTGACGCCAGCGCCCCGATGCCGGTGGCGATCTGCTCGACGGTAGAGGTGACGAACGACAGGCGCAGCGTGCGGTGGTCGGCGTTGTCGGCATAGAACGCCGCGCCGGGCACAAAGGCCACATTGCGCTCCACGGCCTTGGGCAGCAGCTCGATCGCGCTCATGCCCTCGGGCAAGCGCACCCACAGGAACATGCCGCCATCGGGGCGGTTCCACTGCACACCGAGGCCCTGCATTTCCTTGTCGAGCGCGGCCAGCATGGCCTCGCACTGCTGCTTGTACAGCGCGCGGATGGTGGGCACGTGCCGGTCCAGGAAGCCGTCCTTCATCACCTCGGCCACCAGGCGCTGGTTGTAGCCGGGGGTGTGCAGGTCGGCCGCCTGCTTGGCCTGCAGCAGCTTGGGGTACACGGCCTTGGGCGCAACGATGTAGCCCAGGCGCAGGCCGGGGGCCAGCACCTTGGAGAACGAGCCCATGTAGATGCATCCCTCGGGGTTGCGGGCCGTGAGCGGGGCGGGCGGCGGTGCGTCAAACCACAGGTCGCCATACGGGTTGTCTTCCACCAGCGGCAGGTTCAGCTCGGCTGCGGCCTTCACCAGCGCGGCACGGCGGGCTTCGGTCATGGTGCGGCCCGTGGGGTTCTGGAAGTTGGGCAGCACGTACAGGAAGCGTGCCTTGTCGGCGCCCGTGCCCACCTTGGCTTTCAGGTCGTCGATGAGCACACCTTCGTCGTCGCTGGCCACGGCCACCACGCTGGGTTCCATGGGCGTGAAGGCCTGCAGCGCGCCCAGGTAGGTGGGGGTTTCGACCAGCACGCGGCTGTTTTCGTCGATGAGGATCTTGGCGATCAGGTCCAGCGCCTGTTGCGAGCCGGTGGTGATCAGGATCTGGTCAGCGTCCACGTCCCAGGGCAGGAAGTCGGCAATCGCCTGGCGCAGCGGGCCGTAGCCTTCGCTGGCGGCGTACTGCAGGGCGCCGGGGCCGTCGTTGGCCAGCACGGCGGCAGAAGCGGCGGCAAACGCGGAGACAGGGAAGGTCTTGGGCGACGGCAGGCCGCCTGCCAGGCTGATGATGCCGGGCTTTTCGGTGACCTTCAGGATTTCGCGGATGACCGAGGGGTTCATGCGCTCGGCACGGCGTGCCAGGGTCCAGGTGCTGGTCTGTGGAAGGTCGTTCAGTTTCACTCTCGTTCTCCTCCGGGCGGTCCCCAAAAGACCACCCACGTTACAAAATCGTCCGAAAAATGCTCAAAGCGGTGCACTTGCCCCGCAGGCACAAAAAACGCATCCCCCGCCTGAAAGCGTTGACGGGTGTCGCCTTGTACAAAATCGCCCTGGCCGCACTGGATGAAATACAGCTCATCCTGCGCATGGGGCTGCTGCGGGTCGTGGCCGCGCGGCGCATACAGCTCGGTGCGCATGCTGCCATGCGCCATCAGCGCTGCAAAGCGTTCGCCGTTCGGGCCAGGCAACTGCCGCAGTCCTCGATCCACAGAGGTGTGCATGGTGTTCCTTCAGTCCACAATAAACAGGGTGGCGCCCTGTGGTGCTGTGGACCGGTGTGGTTCCGCATTGTCCGCCACCTGGTAACTCATGCCCGGCGTCGGGGTGTACTGGCGGCCGTCGGCCAGCTCGGTGTGCAGTTCGCCGCTCAGGCACAGCAGCACATGGCCCTTGGTGCACCAGTGGTCGGACACATAGCCGGGGGTGTACTCAACCATGCGCACGCGGACCCCGCCAAATGTCTGCGTGCGCCAGAAGGCTTGGCCCGCTTCGGCGCTTTTTTCTTCGCGCGGAATGCTGGCCCACTCGGTGGTGGCAAAGGGGATGTTGTTCAGCTTCATGCTGCGGGCTTGGGTGTGGCGTGGACGGGCATCCTCTTGCCGATGAACACCGTGGCGATCACGGCCATGGCAAACACCAGGGTGGCGGTGTCGAGGTGTTCACCCAGCAGCGGCACCGCAAACAGCAGGCTCAAAAAGGGCTGGATGAGCTGGATCTGGCTGACCCGCACAGCACCCAACGCCAGGGCGCGGTACCACGCAAAGAAGCCGATCCACATCGAGAACAACGCCACGTACAGAAAGCCCGCCCAGCTCATCGCGCCAATGCTGGAGGTCACGGCCGGCGCAAACCACCAGGCCACGGGCAGCGTGAGTGGCAGGCTACACACCAGCACCCAGCAGATGACCTGCTCGGCCCCCAGCCGGGGCGTGAGGCGGGCGCCGCCGATGTAGCCCAGGGCGCCCGTGGTCATGGCGATCAGCAGGTAGACGTTGGCCGCGCCCAGGTACAGGCCGCCCGCACGCCACACCATGAAGCCCAGCACCAGACCGCTGCCCAGCAATGCACAGGCCCAGAAGCCTGCCGAGGGCCGCTGTCGGTACCACAGCGCGCCGAGCAAAGCCGTGGACAGTGGCAGCAACGCGGTGACCACGGCCCCATGCGTGCTGGGCACATGGCGCAGCGCCAGAGCCAGAAACAGCGGAAATCCCACGATCACGCCAAAGGCTGTGATGCCCAGCAGCGGCCACTCGGCGCGCACCGGCAGGTTCAGGCGCCCTTGCGTGCGCTGCCACAGCAGGTAGCCGATAGACAGCAGCCCCGCCACGGCGGCACGCCCGAACGTGACGAACCAGGGGGACAACTGGGGCGCGTCGGTAGAGCCCACGGCCAGCCTGGTCATGGGCAGGGTGGCGGCAAACAGCGTGACGCCGACCAGGCCCCAGAGCAGGGCTTCTTTTTCCTGTGAGCGGTTCATAGGGTGAGCATCCAGTACGCCGTGAGCACCAGCACGAGTGCCAGCGTGCGGTTGAACCACAGCAGCCGGGTGCCCTGCGCCAGCCACTGGCGCAGCAGCGAGCCCACCAGCGCATAGACAAAGTTGCTGGTGAAGGCAAACACCATCATCACGCCGCAGATGATGGCCAGGCGCTCCCCGGGGTTGGAGGCAGGCTGTCCGGCCGCGTTGACCACCCAGCCCGCGCTGAGCGTGAGGGCCAGCATCCAGGCCTTGATGTTGACGAACTGCAGGCCCACACCCTGCCAGAAGGTCACGTTCAGGCGGTGGCTGTCCACTTCGGTCAGCTGCCCGGCGCGGCTGAGCTTGAAAGCCAGCCACAGCATGTAGGCCACTCCCAGCAGCGTTACCGCCCAGCGCAGGGCGGGCACGCCAGTGATGAGGGCCCCCATGCCCAGGCCGCTGCCCAGCATGAGCAGCGTCCAGCCCGCTGGCACGGCGAAGCAAAAGCGCAGCGCGCGCTTGAGGCCCAGGTTGGCCGCGAGCGCGGTGGACAGGGTGGTGTTGGGCCCTGGCGAAAAGCTCATGGCGGTGCAAAACAGCAGCAGGGCGGTGAGTTCGGCGACGCTCATGGGGAATGGTAGGGGGTTCTTGTCGGATGTGTGGGTTCAATGTAATCTTGCAAACCAATACATGACCAGTACAGTCATTCAGCGCAGTATTGAATCTGTATTGGTTGCGAAGACAGTACACCACCCGGGGCCTTGCCATGCTGATGAAATCCTCTACCCAGTCGCTCACCGAGCAGTTGTCGGCTCGGATCTCGGAGCGCATCCGCAACCGCCTGCTGGCGCCCGGCGCGCGCCTGCCGTCGGTGCGCCAGTGCGCGCAGCAGAACGGGGTGAGCCCGTCCACCGTGGTGGCGGCCTACGACCAGCTGCTGGCCCAGGGGCTGGTGGAGGCGCGCAAGAACCGGGGATTTTTTGTGCGCGAAAGTGGCCGCGCGGCCCACGCTGCCGACGACGAGGACGCCCACCCTGTGGACACCGGGCTGGAGAGTGCGGCCGCCACCTGGAGCACGGCGCACTGGTTTGCGCCGCGTGCGGCCGGCCGCGCGGGCCCAGGCGTGTCGCCCGTCAACGCCACGGCGCTGATCCGGGGCATGTTCCACAAGATCAGCGACAAGCCCCAGCCCGGCATGGGGGTCTTTCCGCCCGACTGGCTGGAGTCCACCTTCATGCCCGCGGCCGTGCGCAAGGTCACCAACTCGCGCGCCCTGCAGGAGTTTTCGCTGCAGTACGGCGAGCCTCTGGGCGATGCAGGCCTGCGGCGCGTGCTGGCCAAGAAGCTGTCCACGCTCAATGTGCACACGGTGCCCGAGAACATCATCACCACCGTGGGGGC
>NZ_JADHVT010000095.1 GCF_016783915.1 Acidovorax sp. | reverse complement strand
GCCAGCTCGCACCTGCCGAACCGCCTCCAGTTTGAACTCCCGCGTGTACTGCGCACGCACTTGCTTGTCACTCATTGCTCAACTCCTTGTCGGTATTTTCAACAAGGGTTAAGAACTCCACTTTTCAGGGGCAACCTCATGGGTCCACGCGAGGCACCGGTCACCATCGTAGAGTTCTTCGACCCCGCGTGCGAGACGTGCCGTGCCTTCTATCCCATCGTCAAAGACTTGATGCGGCAATATCCAGCCGATGTCCGGTTGGTGATCAGGTATGCCCCTTTTCACCGCGGGGCAGACCAAGTGGTCAAACTGCTGGAAGCCGCCCGCAAGCAAGATCGATTCGTTCCCGTGCTTGAGTCTTTGCTAGATACGCAGCTAAGCTGGGCAGACCACGGCTCCCCTCGCCTTGAGCTGGCCTTAAGAGCAGCAGCGCAGGCTGGCTTGGACTTGCGACGTGCGCAGGCAGATATGGCCACTCCAATGATGGATGCTGTCATCCAGCAGGATTTGCAGGACATCAACGCGCTCCAAGTCAGCAAGACGCCGACCTTCTTCGTCAATGGTCGCCCGCTTCCCAGTTTCGGAGCCAAGCAACTGGCAGACCTGGTTTCCCAGGAAGTCGCGAAGGTCAAGAAGTAGCTGCTGTCGTGCGGATCCAAGCCGCCAAGTTGGCCCCGCAATCAAAACACCTTCGCGCTTGACTTTGAAGTTACTTTAAGGTTTCCAATCAAATTACACCAAGGAACCAACACCATGAATTCAAACGAGAACGCCCACAAAGACCATGCGGCGGACGCCTGTTGCGCTGCAGATGCGAAGGCACAGGCACCGTCATCCGCTCCCACTTCCGGCTCCGCATCCAGAGGGGCCGTATTCCGAATATCAACGATGGACTGTGCTGCGGAGGAGAGCGAGATCCGACGTGCGCTGGAACCGATTCCGGGTGTGCGGGGGCTGGGCTTCCAATTGGGTGCTCGCACCCTGACAATCGACGCACCCGAGAACGTGATCCCCGAGGCCGTGGCTGCCATCCGCAAGGCGGGCTTTAATCCCGAGCCAGTGGCACCCGCACACGGCGGGGTCAACAGTGATGACCACGGCAGCACGGCAGAAGGGCTGGGGCGGATGGTGCTGGCACTTGCGTTGGCTATCGCGGCAGAAACCCTGTCCTTCTTCGCACCGGACACCACGGTATTCAAGGGCATCGGCATGGCGGTTGCGGCCACAGCGATCTGGCTCGCAGGCTTTTCAACCTACCGCAAGGGCTTTGCAGCGCTCATGCAAAAGCGCCTGAACATCAATGCGCTGATGACCGTTGCCGTGACGGGGGCCTTCCTCATTGGCCAGTGGCCAGAAGCAGCAATGGTGATGGCTTTGTATGCTATCGCCGAGCTGATTGAAGGACGGGCAGTCGATCGGGCCAGAAATGCGATCAAGAGTCTGCTCGACCTCACGCCAGATACCGCTGAAGTCCGCCAGTCCGACGGAAGCTGGACGATGACGCCAGCGGCGGATGTGCAAATCAACGCGATCGTTCGCGTGAAGCCCGGTGCGCGTATACCGCTCGACGGGACTGTGGCCAGCGGGACCAGCGCTGTCAACCAGGCCCCGGTGACAGGAGAGAGCATCCCGGTGGACAAGGCGCAGGGCGACCCCGTCTTCGCAGGCACGATCAATGAGACTGGCACCATTGAAATCACCGTGACGGCCGCGGCAAGCAATACGACCTTGGCACGCATCATTCAGTCGGTCGAACAAGCCCAGGGCTCGCGGGCTCCTACCCAACAATTCGTTGATCGATTCGCCGCTATCTACACGCCAGGGGTGTTCATCATCGCTGTGCTGGTCGCGGTCCTGACCCCCGTGTTTCTGGACTTAACCTGGATGCAGGCGCTGTACAAGGCGCTGGTCCTGCTGGTAATCGCATGCCCCTGTGCCCTCGTGATCGCGACCCCGGTCACGGTGGTCAGCGGGCTCGCATCGGCGGCCCGCCGCGGCATCTTGATCAAGGGTGGGGTGTACCTCGAAGATGCACACAAGCTCAAGGCCATCGCGCTGGACAAGACCGGGACGATCACGGAAGGCAAGCCGAAGCTCGTGGAAAAAGCCGTGCTTGCAACCAGGCAGTCAGAAGCCGTTGTGCTGGGATGGGCGGCGGATCTCGCAGGGCATTCGGATCACCCTGTGTCGAAGGCCATTGCAAAGGGCTTGGATGCCGGAAAAGGCGGTGTGAGCGGGTTCAAGGCGCTTGCCGGCAGGGGTGTAGAAGCCCAACTCCAAGGACAGACGCTGGTGCTTGGAAATCACCGCCTCATCGAGGAGCGGGGACTGTGCTCGCCAGCGATCGAGGAGCTGCTCGCCAGCCACGAGGCAAAGGGGCGAACGGTCACCCTTCTGGCGGATGAACGCGAGGTTCTTGCCCTCTTTGCTGTGGCTGACACCATCAAGGACAGCTCGCGCGAAGCCATAGGGCAACTGCACGAGCTCGGCGTCGCGTCGGTCATGCTCACAGGTGACAACGTGTCGACGGCACAGGCCATTGCCAAGCAAGCGGGCATCGACAAGGCGCACGGAAATCTGCTGCCCGAGGACAAGCTTTCGGCCATCGAGAAAATGCAGGCTGAGCACGGCCCCACCGCGATGACTGGGGACGGGATCAACGATGCCCCGGCGCTTGCGCGTTCAGACATCGGTATCGCCATGGGCGCCGCGGGCACGGACACGGCCATGGAAGCCGCAGACATCGTCATCATGAATGACGATCTGCGACGTATCCCCGAGGTCATCAGGCTCTCCCGGCGCACACGCAACATTCTTCTGCAGAACATCGCTTTTGCCTTGGGCATCAAAGCAGTGTTCCTGGTCCTCGCCGTGTTCGGGAACGCGTCCATGTGGATGGCTGTCTTTGCCGATATGGGGGCCAGCCTTCTGGTGGTGATCAACGGTCTGCGGCTGCTGCGCGGCGTGTCAGAAAAGGCCTGAGCATGACAACGTTTGGAACGAGAATCCGCCCCGCCGTGGATGCGAAATTGCACGCTGCCACGACTGCCGGCAACGCAGCCAAGCGCAGGTGAGCTTTCGCTAACTGGAGCGCGCTCACGTCCTTGGTCAAGCTTTCACAGCGCAGCATGTTCGGGTGCACCTGCGTATGCTTGTATGGGGATTCAGGCAGAAAAGCCCGCGCGAAGTTTTGTGTCACTCGATGCGAATCTTGGGAGCTGCCACCAAAACTGTCATTGGATGGGTGCCCGCCGGCAATACTGGTGGTGCGAACGTCAGTCCGATCAAGCCTCTGCCGATCCCTGAAGACCTGCGTCGCACGATCGAGCGCACCCGCAATTAGCGCAAGGCTGGACGAGGTAGACAAAAAAGCCCCGCGGCGTGGGTGCCGCGGGGCTGAAATGAAGCTCAAACTCGCTAACTATCTACCCTGGGATCAAAAACTGTGGCGGATGCCGACTTCTGCACCGGTGGAGTTGCCACCTGTGGCCAGGCCCGTAGCGCCACCAGCCAAGCTGAAGTTTGCGCCACCCTTGTTGTTCACGTAGGACATGGTTCCGTACAGAGCCGTACGGGCAGACATGTTGTGGATATAGCCCACGGAGAACTTGTCTGCATCGCTGCCGTTGAACGCAGCCGTGCCTCCGCGAGAATCGGTGCGTACCCACGATGCGCGCACTTGGTCACGGCCCACTGGCACGGTGACGCCAAGCAGGAAGCGCGATTCCGGTCCGGCGACCGCCGTGCCGTAGGTGCCGAATGGAACCTCGTCACGCTGATAGAAGCCCATGAGGCGAACCACGCCCAGGTCGTAGGCTGCGCCCAAACCAGTTTGCTTCAGCTTAGCGCCCGCAGCATTCACCGTGGTGGTGCCATAGATGCCCGAGAGGCTCAGAGGGCCGTTGTCGTATACCACGCGTGCAGCCATGTGACGGCCTGCATTGGTGGTGGCGCTCTCGTCCAGTGCGTACATCGTCTCCACCTGCAGACCGCTCCACACTGGAGTGAAGTACTGGATGGCGTTGTCGTGGCGGTAGTACGAGGCGAAAGCGCCTGGCAGACGGCTGGTGACGTTGGAACCTGCCAAGCCGATCACGCCGAACGGGTCATAGCGCACAACCAACTGGGAAGCGGGTGTGAAATCGCGGCCCAAGCGCACCTCGCCGAAGGAGCTAAGCAGGCTCACGGTTGAGCGACGTTGGAAAAGTTTGCCGGTAGAACTGATGGAGCCGCTATCGGCGTTCACATCGGATTCCAGCCAGAAGCCCGCCTTGAGGCCACCGCCCAGGTCTTCAACACCGCGGAACCCAAAGCGGCCGGAGGACAGGCCGCTGTTGTTCATGGTGATGTTGCTGGGAAGTTCGCTGTTCTTGACGTAGCGCGCGTTGACGTCCACGACGCCGAAGAGAGTGACCGAAGATTGTGCGAAGGCACCAGTGCCAGCGCAAGTGGCCAGCACCGCGAGAGCGATTTTCCGATTCAAAGTCATTGCGACTCCTTGATCTATTGATGTATGAATAGATGCCAACTGAAGCATCGAAGCCAATCGTAGGGTCAGGAGGAAATTAATTTCGTAGTGAAATATATTGCAGGGGTGGACGCAAAGCAATTCGACAAAAATTGAAGATCTTTGCAGCTTCAGTACAACCAATCAGCAATAAAAACAATTCTTCGGTGGAGATGATTTAAATATCTCTGGAACATTACAGAAAAGTAATCTGCGAGACATGACTTGGTTTCGATTGCCCAAGTAGGATCCGCGCCAACTAGTCGCTGTATTGGCGGGATTTCGCCGGGCAAAGGAGTCAAAAATGCGTCGAGAGAACATTCGTCTTAGATCACTCGCGAAATATGGTGACAAGGAGGCCAAGCTGAAGGTCGGCGAAGCCTACTTGGCTGGAACGGGCGGCTTCGCCAAAGACATAGCGGTAGGCCTTGAATATCTTCATAGCTTGATGCCGCAAGAAAAAAAGCGTGTTTCTGAAATAATCGCTAAATCTCTTTCTTTAGAAGAAATACTAGAGTTTCAGCAAATTAATTTGGTGGGATCGGCAGCAACGTTCGATGAAGATGCCCGGCTCAAATTCGTTGCTTGGCTTCTTGTGAGGGGTGAGTTAGAGCAAGCCTTCAGTTGGCTCGAACGAGATGACGAGGCGACTGGTGACCGAATGAAGTCGTGCTTGGATAAAGTTAGCTCGCGCAATCCTCTTGAAGCCTTGAAGAGGGTTGGCCGGGATTCATGTAAATCCGGGCAAAAAATGACTTAAGCTGTTGATTTGCCAGTAGAAATTGACATCGCGAAGTCCATTGGCGCTACCTTTCGACGCGGATCAAGCGTGTAGTCGCCGAACCGGTTGATATGGCGCGGCCTTAGCGGTGCAATGCCGCCAAGCATCTCTGCGGTCAACTCGGTCCCCTCGTCTTTCATGTCCTTCAGAATTCGCGTCATGCCTTGGACGTTGTGAAGGATCACCATGTTTGCCACGAGATGGTTGTACTTGATGATCTTGCGCTGCTCGTGTCGCAGGTTCTCGGCGATGATTCCATCGCCACCAAAAAAAGACCATTTGGCAAACGCATTGAACTGCTCGCTCTTATTTGTCTCTGCGTGAATGACTCGTCGCAGATCGACATCGCCGATGTATTCCAACAGAAACAAGGTACGCACCACCCTGCCGAGCTCTTGAAATGCGGTGTAGACCTTGTTGCGCCGGCTTTGAGAGCCTAGCCGCCGAAGAATCGCCGACGGTGCAATCTTTCCTACTTTGATCGACACCGCGACCCGTAGCATCGAAGGCAAGTGGGTCTCGATCAAATTCCAGTTGATTGAGTCTGACAGCAGCGGCTCAATATTGCTGTACTTTTCCTTCGGACCGGCACGATAGAGGTTAAGGTCTTTAATCCCACGAATCCGTGGCATGAGCTTGATACCCAGCAGATAGGACAAGGCGAAAACCGCATAATTCTGTGCTTGTATGTCACCATGAATGGTATCGGGACGGATATCAGACATATTGCCCATCAGGCCATCGAGAATGTAGATACCCTCGTAGGTTCCGCACGATATGAAATGGCTGAAGAGTGCGATGTATTTGTCCGATACGTGGTAGTAGCCAATGCCCCCATAGCCGCCGTAGCGGATATGGTATTCGGACAACATGTTCTGCTCGTAGAGATTCCACTTTGTTCCATCTGCAGACGCGTGTTTTCCGGTACCCCAATATGCGGGAAGTTCAAACTTATCGTAGGCATTGACGACGGAGGTGATCGCCTTATCCAAGGTGTCTTCCGTCACGTATTTCAGGTTGAGCCATGCAATTTGCTTGCGACTCATGCCTTTGATGGAGCGCGCGGTTTGCTCGGGACCCAGGTTGCAGCCATAACAAAAGAGAGTGGTCAGCAGGCGCATCCGAATCTCTTCCAGACGGCTATCGGCGCCAGAGACGTGCCTGAAATGTTTGTGTAAGTCCAACCATCACTCGACGTCGGTCAGGACATCGACGATGCCGGTGGACACCATTCTTTGCGTTAGTTCCTGTTCCAGCTCGACGGTGGCGGCAGACAGCTCGGATCTGGCTGGTTTTTTCAGAATGAGGCGCCCGTCGATGATTTCTGCGTGCGCATTCTTAGGAAAGGCGTCGTCGATTTGCTGCGTTTTCGCGAGTAACTGCTGCCGCAGAATATCCACGAGTGCTGACGGCGTAGTTTCGATCCCCGTCACCCGACCATAGTCTTCAAGTTCTGCAGCCAGAGTATTGTCATCGACCAGCTGCTCTCGATAATCATCGTAGCGTTCGCCGTGCTTAATGTAAAGATCCCCTGATTTTAAATCTTCCTTGATCTGCTGGAAAACGGCGAGCTCGAAATAACGTCGATCGATGATGGCGTCATGGGCATTTTCCAAGTCGACGAAAACGAGTTTTCGCCACTGGGCCGGCATCCATTTCAACGATCCCACATCCAGGTTCAGTTCACTGAGTGTCGCCGTCTGGCTTCTGGAAGTTCGCAGCCTATGCAATGCATCGATCATCGATTCCATGGTCGTGTCGTCAGAGCTGCATTTTGGCGCCGTGATCTCCACGCAGTTCAACAACTGGGCGCGCACTGCCTTGTATGGTTGAAGAAGGAACGGAAGGTAATTGCGGCCTGCGTAAGCCAGGAGTTCGTCGCAGTCCAAAACCAGCGCTTCGACATCGGCCTTTAGCGTGGACCCGATCGCTTGGACTCTCTGGGTATCTGTTCCGTTGATTTGGTAGGCATCCAGAATATCGCGCAACTGACCAATCAGCATATCCGTCTTCTGAAGTCTGTCTTGCTGGAACTCCAGAAGCTTCTGCCGAGCCGAATTTTCCAAATTCTGCATCATGCGGATGAGCATTTCCGCAGCGTCGTCGAGCGCCTGTGCATGTCGCGTGCGAATCAAGATTACGGCCAATGCGTAGCGCTTGAGCGGTTTTAGCTCGGTCATTTCTGCCGCGTCCATCGCGCGTGCAAGATGGCGGAACTGCCTCAGTTTGGGCACCGGGATCTCAGGCCGTGGCAGCAATTCGACCAGGTGCTGAAGACGTTTTACATGCTGCAGGTAGCTGCGAGTTTCCTTATTGGTGGGCCGTTTGGGCTCTCGTTTGAGCATCTGCCAGCCGGAGACCGATTCACCCGGCTCGACCTTGAGCAGCGAGTCGATCAAATCCTTGGTCTTTTCGTCCAGCTGATTGGTGATGCTTGCAAAATGTTTGCTGTTGCTGGCCTCCCTGGCGCCAAACGCCATGCGGTCCAACGTGGAAAACGCCGGGAGCTCGTAGCGATGATGCGCGAGCTCCTCCAGCATCACGTTCAGAATATCCACGACTGAATGCTTGGTATCAGCCGCTTCTGTCGCCCGTTGTTTGAGCCACTCCCAGCCGTCTGCGTCGAGCTTTCGCACGTTCATGAACTCGCGCACCGCATTGAGAGTTTTCGTCTGCCCGCCAGACGTCTCGAAGCGTTTGAGATCTTTTTGCTGCGGGGCAATGGAGAGTCCAATTTGCTCTGCAATGTGCTCGCAGATGACAGAGGGCACCGCATTTAGCTGCGGGAAAAAGCCCAGGCGCTGGAATAGTTTCAAGTACATCAGCGTTGCCACGCGCTGCAGACTTCGCCCACGCAGGCTTTCTACAAAGGCGACCTCATCCTTGGTGGGTGTAAACGCGGTGTTCAGTTCATGTGGGGAAATCTCGGGCTTGAGGTACGGATAGGCGGTCTCGGTTAGCGTTGTCATTTTGGTTTCAATGCGAGGCCATAGATGCGCAGAGTCCCTGTCAATAGCTACAGGCCGCTTTGGTCTTCAGCGTCCCCCCAGGCCGGAAACTATTCCCAGCGCTCTCCCGTTGCAATGTCCTGAACCGTTGCTTCGAGGGTACATTCGCTGTCTCCGGCAACCCGGTACATGTCGTCCAACAAGGTATAGATGGCCTCTGAAAGCTCCTCGCGCGACGGCGACGGGACCGCGATCGTGTAGAGGGTGCCATCCTTGTTCAAGCGCTGCATCGCATAGCGTTCCAGGCAGGTTTTTTCGATCAAGCGGTGCGCCCGCGTCAGCCCTCGAGACATTTTGCTGAAACGGCTGAGGGACAACTTGACGCGCAGCGCTATTAGCGGGACGGTTGGTGCCGAGAAAGCCTTTTGCTGGAGCTCATCCGCTGAAATTTGTGTGCCGGACTGTGGAGGTGTCAGCGGCGTGGGAAGGTTTTGTTCAAACCTTGTCTGCAGTTTCTGTGTTGAGGTATCAAGATAACGCATTGCCGACTTGACGTCCCGCCAGCCGACATAGTTCATGAGCTCCTTCAGATCCCAACCAGAGTCGCGCGCCCAGCTGGCAAAGCCGCGGCGCAGAGAATGGCTACTGAACTCTTCAGATGCGGGCACGCCAGCGGCATCCAGCAGTGCGCGGAGCAGCGGTATCAGGCTACTGCCTGCCATCGCAGTATTTGACAGGTGCCCCCATCGATCAATGCCTCGATACAGCGGGCCAGACTCCAATCCAGCCAAGACCTTCCAATAGCTCAAGGCGTTGACCGGGCACATCTGTGAAAGTGCTGGGCATTTGAACTCCCGCCCGAGGTTCTGGCGATCACCCTTGGAGCGCCCCAGATAGCAAGTCAGACCTTCTCCAGGAACGATTTCGACGTCTTCTACACGCAATCGAACGATTTCGTCAGAGCGAAAGCCTCTCCAAAATCCCAGAAGAATCAAGGAGCGATTCCTGGCGTACCGAAGCTCACTCGGAAAATCTCCACGGCTTCGTGCGGCTGCACCTGCATGCTCAAGCCAAGAATCCACTTGCTGAAGGATCGCAATGGCAAGTGGCCGCGCCTGTTTCTCCGCTGCTGGGTGGACGGACCGGATTCCTCTGAGGACTTGCCGAATCAGCGGCCCTTTGGTGGGATCGGAAAATCCGTGGTCGGCGTGCCAGCGCGAGAGCGCTGCCAATCGCTGACGCAGCGTGTTGATAGAAAGCGTTGCCGAGTAATCGGCGAGGTACCGTGCGATGGCATCCGTCGTCGTTGGGAGCACACCCTGCCATTCACCCTCGAAGTGACGAACCGCCGAAGCGTAGCTGCGGCGCGTATTCTCTCGCTCCGATGCGGCAATCAGTTCTTCGAGCTTCCCCATTCGTGCAATTGAGTAGTTCTGTGCATGGATAACGGATAAGTATGCCTTTGGTTTCGGCTATGTGTGCGAATGCCGTGACCCGCCGTCTTCAGGTCGAGGTCGTGTGCGGTACCCATCATGACCTTACAAAGCTAACGTTTACCGGGTCTCTTTCTCCGCCGTGAGCTTGTCGTCGCTCACCAGCGACTGCAGAACCAGCGCGATCGCCCCGCCTACGATGGCCATGTCGGCGATGTTGAAAGCCGGCCAGTGCCAGCTGCGCAGGTGAAAGTCGAGGTAGTCGATGACCTGCCCTCGGACTGCGCGGTCGAACGCATTGCCTAGAGCGCCGCCCAGAATGAGGCTGTAGGAAAGAGCCTCCAGCCTGCGCTGCGGCCGCAGCAGCATCCACATGAGCCACGTAGACGCCGCGAGCGCGATGGCCAGGAAGAACCATCGCTGCCAGCCACCCGCCCCGGCGAGGAAGCTGAACGCTGCGCCGGGGTTGAGAACGTGAACGAGGTTGAAAAAGGAAGTCACCTCATGCGACCACCGCAAGGGGGTTGTCATCTCTATGTAGGTCTTGGCGGTTTGGTCGCCTGCGAATACAACAATCGCCAGTGAATACCACTGCGCTATGCGATGGGGATAGCTCATCAAATTCTTCTTGGGTTCAGAAAATTCCGGCTTCGGTATGGGCTCGGCGGGAACGGCCGCACCCAGACCGCAGCCGCGCACAGCGGCAGCAGCACCGTCGCGTTGCCGGCAGTCAGCACGGCGTTGGTCAGCAGGCCCCTGCGAACAACAAAGGCGAGCCTCCGGTTGGGCCCGATCGATGCCGTCGGCCAAGCGCAGCGCAGCCTGGAAGCCGGTCTTCACCGGGCCGCTCCCGCGACCGGCTGCCCCCTGGCCACACGGTGGGCCAAGGGAGCCACCAGCGCGACGCAGGCCCAACCCAGCGCAAAACCTGTAATCACATCCGCTGGATAGTGCGCGCCCAGCACGATGCGCGACCAGCCTACTGCCACCGCGAACAGCAGTACACCGGTCCTGCCTGCTTGGCCCAATACGGGCCAGAGTGTGGCCACCACGACGCCCATGTACATGGCATGGCCGCTGGGCATGGTGTATTGGCTATCTGGTGCAAAGGCAGCGCGATATACCGAATCGCCAAGTAGGACGAACGGTCGTGGCAGGGCGAACACTATTTTGGCGATAGCTGCGGCGGCGATCGCTAGGGGCAGCCCGAGCACAAAGCTGAGCAATGACACACTCAGCGGAGGTGCCGCCTGACGACCTTGTAGTCGCCGCCAAACCAGCAGCAAGACCACCATAGCCGGTGCTCCCCAGTAGCTGCCGACCGCGCTCAGGAACTCTGGCAGCCAGAGCCAGCCGTCGGGCAAGGTGCGGTGGATAGCCAGGAAGAGATCCACGTTGGCGCCGCCCCAGTCATACAGCCAATGTCTTGTGGAGTCAAAAGCCTGCATGTGAAGTCAGGCTCTCAGTTTCAGCAGGCGCAGCCCGTTGAAAACGACCAGCAGGCTCGCCCCCATGTCGGCGAACACGGCCATCCACATCGTGGCATGCCCCGTGAACGTCAGCGCGAGGAACACCGCTTTGATTCCCAGGGCCAGAACGATGTTCTGCGTCAGGATCGACGCGGTGGTGCGCGATAGCCGGATGAAAGTCGGAATCTTGCGCAGGTCGTCGTCCATCAGGGCGACGTCGGCCGTTTCGATCGCGGTGTCGGTGCCGGCCGCACCCATGGCGAAGCCGATGTCGGCACGCGCGAGTGCGGGCGAATCGTTAATGCCGTCGCCCACCATGCCCACCTGGCCGCCGCCGCCGATCAGTCCCTCGATGGCCTTGAGCTTGTCCTCGGGCAGCTGGTCGCCCCGTGCTTCGGAGATTCCGACCTGGGTCGCAATGGCGGCGGCCGTGTGCTGGTTGTCTCCGGTCAGCATCAGCGTGCGCACGCCCAGCGCCTGCAAGTCGGCCACAGCTTCACGGCTCGTTTCCTTGACGGTATCGGCCACGGCGAAGATGCCAAGCACGCTGTCATCGCCGATGAGCAAAATGGCCGTCTTGCCCTGGCGTTCCAAGGTCTCCAGCTGCGACTGAAGCGCCGTTTCGCTCAGGCCAAGCTCCTGCGCCAGTCTGTGGTTTCCCATGCTCAACATCCGGCCAGCGATACGGCCGCGCACCCCGCGGCCGGGCAACGCCGCGAATTCGTCGACTTCGAGCAGTGCGACGCCATCCCGCTTCGCCTTGCGGGCGATCGCCTGTGAGACCGGGTGGTCCGAGCGGTCGGCCAGGCTGGCGGCCCAGGCGGCAACCTCCTGTTGGTCGCCGACGAGGGACACGAAGTCAGTCTGTTCGGGTTTGCCATGGGTGAGCGTGCCGGTTTTGTCCAGAGCCAGGGCCTTGAGCTTGCGTCCGCCCTCCAGGTAGACGCCGCCCTTGATCAAGATGCCGCGTCGGGCGGCAGCGGCCAGGCCGCTGACGATGGTGACGGGCGTCGAGATGACCAGGGCGCAAGGGCAAGCGATCACCAACAGCACCAGCGCCTTGTAGATCCAGTCGAACCACGCGCCGCCGAAGGCAAGCGGCGGAACGACTGCGACCAGCACGGCCACCGCGAAGACGGCCGGGGTGTAGACCCGGGCGAATTGGTCGACGAAGCGCTGCGTGGGCGCGCGGCTGCCCTGCGCCGACTCCACCGCATGGATGATGCGTGCAAGGGTCGAGTCGCTGGCGCCCGCGGTCACCTGGTACTCGAAAGAGCCGGTCTCATTGATGGTGCCCGCGAACACCTGATCACCTTCGACCTTCTCGACAGGGAGGCTTTCGCCGGTGATGGGCGCCTGGTTGACGGCCGACTGGCCGGCCGTGATCAGCCCGTCCAGCGCGATGCGTTCGCCGGGTCGCACCCGCACGACTGCGCCCTTGGCCACTTCCTTGGCCCGGACCTCCGTCCATGAGCCGTCGGCCTGCCGCATGGTCGCCATCTCCGGTGCCAGGTCCATCAACCCGCGGATGGCATTGCGGGCCCGGTCCAGGGATTTGGCCTCAATCACCTCGGCCAACGCAAAGAGGAACATGACCATGGCGGCCTCGGGCCAGTGGCCGATCGCCATCCCGCCCGTTACCGCAATGGACATCAGGGCATTCATGTTCAGGTTGCGGTTCTTCAGCGCGATCCAGCCCTTCTTGTAGGTGCTGAGGCCGCCTGTGAAGATCGAGACCAGGGCCAGCACAACCACCGCCCAATGGTTGCCGTCATTGACCCAGTACACGCCTTCGGCGAGCACGGCCGCGATGCCGGATACCGCCATCGGCCACCAGTTGGTCTTTTGTGCGGGTACCCCCGAATCGCGTGGCTCGTCGCTCTTCTGCACCAAGGCTTCCATGCCCAGCGACTCGATCGCTTCTACCGCTGGCTTGATCGCATCGGGTGTGTGCCGCAGTGTCAACGTGCGCTGCATCAGATTGAACTCGAGGCCCTGCACGCCCGGCATGCCTTGCAACTTACCGCGGATCAGGCTTTCCTCGGTCGGGCAGTCCATCTTGGCGATGCGCAGCAGCGTAGTGACCGTCTGAAGGTCCTGCCGCTCGGCTCGCATGCCGATGGAAGCGAGTGCCTTCTCGATGGGTTCCGTGGAAGGTAGGGTGTGCTGGATGCCCAACACCCGTTGCATCAGGTTGAAGTCGAGCGCGGTCACGCCCGCCTCCTTGCCCAGGCGTGCGCGGATCAGCGCTTCTTCCGTCGGGCAATCCATGTTTTCGATCCGGTATGTCACGCGCTCCCCGGCCGGTGTAGTGGGAGCCGATGCTGGCGGCAGTAGCTGCGCGGTCGGGGGGGCGATGGGGGCAGGACCAGTCGCCGGCCCGCAGTTGCCAGCAGTCTGCTCCTTGGCCCGCATGCCGATGGACGCCAGGACCTGCTCCATCTGCGCGCGTGCCTGCGCAAGGTGCTTGACTGACAGCGTACGCTCGCGCAGGTCAAAGCCCAGGTCCCGGACTCCCTCGATCGATCCCAGGTGCGCGCGAATGAGTTTTTCCTCGCTCGGGCAGTCCATGTTCTCGATGCGGTAGGTCGTCAGCACAGCGGCCTCAGGTACAGCCTGCGCTTTCATGCCAACCGAATTCAGCGTCTGCTCCAGGACATCCGGCGAGACCTGGCTGTGCGAAACGGTCAGCTTGCGCTGTGGAAGATCGAACTCCAGCCGCTCGACGCCCGGCATACCCTCCAGCGTGCGCCGCACCAGTGCCTCCTCATTGCGGCAGTCCATGTTGCTCACATGAAACACAGTGGTTTCGGTGGACGGCTTTTCCTTGGCACAGCCCGTTGGTTGACTATTGCCGCCGGAGCAGCCGCAGGAATTGGCAGGGTCTTTGTTCATTGGGATGGCTCTCCATTGCAGGGTTTCCCCCGTATGCCATCATTGGACAACCTCTAGTTGCTAGAGAGTCAAGCTTTTGCGGAGAAGAACATGTTGCGGATCGGTGAATTGTCGAAGAAGGCGGACTGCCTGGTACAGACCGTGCGCTTTTACGAGTCCGAGGGCTTGCTGCCCGAGCCTGCGCGCAGCGAGGGCAATTTCAGGCTGTACGACGATGTCCACCTGCAGCGCCTGCTTTTCATCCGCCGCTGCCGGGCCAAGGACATGACCCTGGCTGAAATCCGACAACTACTGAACTTTCGGGACCGGCCGGAGCTGGACTGCGGCGAGGTGAATTCGCTGGTGGACTCCCATATCGCCCAGGTGCGGACAAAGATCAAGGAATTGCGGGAGCTGGAGCGCGAGTTGACCGATCTGCGGCGCTCCTGCGATACCGCCCGGACCGCGCGCGAATGCGGCATTCTCAACAGCTTGGGCGAGCCCGCCTGAAGTCAGGCGAGGCGCTGTGGAGCCGGGACGGCTGGCAGCGCCTGCTTATGGGCGGTGCGGCGGAAGGCCTGCACGATGATCTCGGCGCTGACGCCAAACTATTGACGGCAACACGCCAAAACCGTGCAGGCTAACGCCTGCACTTCAACAAACTAGCCTCCACCAAACCCGGTGTGATTCAGTACGTTCATTGCTCGCCATGGCGCAAAACTCCCACGAGGCAGGATCGATCTGAATCCGCAGCGTAGCCGATGTTCAATGCAGCACATTTGCGACCAGGACCTCTTGGCTACCAATGCTATTTGGCTCGTGGATCTGGCCTGAAAATCCTCCCGAGGAGTATCCGTCGATCCATTCGGGGTCGATCCACTATTGCCCGCCGATGATCACGGTGCCGATGACGATGAGGCTCTGACCTGTGATCTCAACCCACGATTGGGTGAACGCATGAAGACCCAGTCTGACAACCGGGTCAGGCAAAGGGGGCGGCGGTGAACGATAATGCTTGTCATTCTTAGTTGGACTGTAGAATGAAGCGATTGCTATTGATTCTGTGGGTTGGAGTGTGTTTTGTGGCCTCTGCCGCCGCGCAGACCCCTCCGGCAGGAGCCGACGAGGGGCCGCGTCA
Organism: Acidovorax sp.; assembly: GCF_016783915.1. Taxonomy (GTDB): domain Bacteria; phylum Pseudomonadota; class Gammaproteobacteria; order Burkholderiales; family Burkholderiaceae_C; genus Acidovorax. Next base: position 3,249 of record NZ_JADHVT010000095.1, on the reverse strand, counting down.
GCTGTGGCAGCTCTTGGACTACGTTGCCGTGGACTATGGGGGGGCGGTCGATAAGGGGGCCGTCGTCAGTGAACCGGAATACGCGGAGATGCGGGATTTCACCGCCAATGCGGTGACCCAGGCTCGCGGCCTTCCAGCGCACGCATCCAAGGATGCGGTAGTCGCTGCTGCCAGCAAGCTGCAGGAGGCCGTCTCCCGCAAGGCAGATGGCGCAGAGGTCGCGCGCCTAGCCCATGAAGTGGAAGCGCTGCTGGTGGCCGCATATCCGATCCCCGTCGCCCCAAAGGCTCTGCCTGACCTCAAACGAGGCGCCGCGCTCTTCCAGGCCCAATGCGCGTCTTGTCACGGCACGGCGGGCGGTGGCGACGGACCACTTGCAGCCAAACTCGAACCACCGCCGATCGCCTTCACGAACCGGGAACGCGCTCGGTCCCGAAGCCTCATGGCGCTCTACCAGGTCGTCTCCCAAGGCGTTACGGGCACGTCGATGCCGAGTTTTGCGGCGCTGCCCGACGAGGACCGGTGGGCGCTGGCGTTTTTCGCCGGCACGCTTTCTCACGACGACGGAATGCGCAAACGAGGTGAGCAGCTGTGGAAAAGTGATGCAGCGGCTCGGAAGGAGTTTGCCGACCTGGCGGCTGTGACTACGGTCACTGAGGCTGCTGCGGCCGGCCGAGTCGGAACCGACGCGGCCCGAGACCTGACGGCCTACCTGCGCAGCCAGCCGGAGTTGGCCGCCGCGGCCGGCAACGCCGGCGGACTGACCCTTTCCCGCACGCGCCTGGCGGAGAGCTTGATGGCCATTCGCAAGGGCGACAAGCCGGTGGCCACGCGGCTAGCGCTCTCGGCCTATCTTGATGGATTCGAGCCGCTGGAACCATCCCTTGGTGCGCGCAACAAAGCGCTCCTGTCGGAGGTGGAAAACGGCATGCTGGCCTATCGCTCGGCGATCGCAAATGGCACGCTCGCCCAAGCTGAGGCCGCCGCTCAAAAGCTGGACTACCTCTTCGCGGAGGTGGAGAAGGAACTGGGCGGCGAATCGGCAGACCCGCTCACCACCTTCTTGGGCTCTCTGACGATCTTGCTGAGAGAAGGGCTCGAAGCGCTGCTGATCGTCGTCGGCATGGTTGCTTTCCTGAAGAAAGCCAATCGGCCCGACGTCCTACGCTACGTGCACGGTGGCTGGATCGTGGCGTTGGCCGCTGGAGGCCTGACCTGGGTCGTGGCAACCTATTTTGTGAACATCAGCGGGGCGAGCCGTGAGGTCACCGAGGGGCTGTCGTCCCTCTTTGCCGCGCTCGTTCTGCTGAGCGTAGGCTTGTGGATGCACCAGAAGAGCGCCGCAGGCCGTTGGCAGGCTTACCTCAAGGAAAAGCTGTCCGCGGCCATGTCGAAGCGTTCGGCATGGGCCTTGTTCGGCCTTTCGTTCATCGCGGTCTACCGCGAGGTTTTCGAGACCGTGCTTTTCTACTCGGCTCTCTCGGCCGATGGGAATGACGATGCCTTGTTGGGTGGGCTGGGCCTCGGCGTCGCTCTCCTGGCCGTTCTGGCCTGGATGATGCTCAGGACCAGTGCGCGGATGCCGATCGGAAAATTCTTCAGCATCAGCTCGATCCTGGTTGCTGTGCTGGCCGTTGTCCTGGCAGGAAAGGGCGTGGCGGGGCTGCAGGAAGCTGGCTGGCTGGGAGCCAGTCCCATCATGGCACCCCGAATCGAATTGCTTGGACTGTATCCGTCGGCCGAAACCGTCGTGGCCCAGCTCATCGTCCTGCTGATCGCAGTCTCGGGTTTCGCAATGAACGCATACAAAGGCCGACGGTTGCAGCCTGTATGACCTTCGGGATGCGCGGGGCGATGTCAGACCTCATGCGCTGGCGTTGCGCCTGGCCGTTTCCGATGCTTCGCGCAGAATTTCCCGGCCGCCGTTCGCGGCAATCCCGGCCACGACAACGCCCAACATTAGATCCGGGATGTTCGAGCCGAGCCACATGACCAGCACACCTGACAACACGATGGATCCATTAACAATGGAGGCCGACCCAGAATCCGCAGCTCATGTCCCGCAACTCCGGGCTTTCTCCAACTACTTCGGTCGCTACGACCGGCGCGTGGGAATGCGACTTCATGGCAGGCTCCTTTTGCGCTTGGAAAAGCCGCAATCTTTCCATCATGTAAAGGTCAAGCGATCACCCCATCCTTGACCTTGGCACCGTGGCAAGGTTTAGGGTGCGTGCAATGGCGACAGGCCTGAATGGAGGTATTGCGATGGTTCGCAGATTCGGGATTCGAAAGTCCCTGGAGCAGGAGGTGCTGCGACTCTACAAACGCGCCGTGGCCGAACAGCGCTGGGAGATTGCCGAGCCGCTAATGTGCGCGCTGGAACAGTTGGCACAAGCCGACCCTGCCTGTGAAGCGGCGCTCGAACAGGCATATCTGTGTGTGAACCCGCCTGATGTGGGTCGAGGGCACTGAGCGTGACATCGCATCTCGGCAAAAACTCGCGATCCGGGGTGATCTCGGTTTTCTGGCAAAAGCAGAAAGTTTTGAACAAAATAATTTCTAAATCAACTACTTAGAAGTTTTCCCCAACGCCGCGCCAACCTGAAAGTCTTCAAGCGTTTTGCCGAGCGCAAGCGCTTCACTCAACCAGGTGGGACGTCGCCCGCGCCCGCCCCACGTGTTGCCATTTGCGTCCCGATACAAGGCAGTGGTCGTCTCCGTGTTGTCCCCGTCGAACAAATCCTCTGGTTCCAATCCAAATCGAGCAATGGCCTGCTTTATCAGCGGGATGATCTCCTCCGCTGCACTTGCCTCGGTCATTGCGTCTTCAAGCCGCCTCTTCATCTGAGCAAGTGTCTTTGGCAATGCAAACTCCTATTGCTATGTGAAGTGACGCGCCAGCACATGCTTCACAGATCTTGCGACAACGCTTCCACCAGTCGCTCCTGAAGCTGAACATCTGCTGCTGTTGCGTCTGCTCTTGGGATTACCGCCCATTGAGAGCACTGAACAGACATCTTCCTTACCTCCGATGTCGCCAAGCATGACAGCCGGAAGACTGTCCCAATGATTTTTCGGCTTTTCTCGGCATAAATACGCTGCCAGAGGTTTGACCTTGCCCCTGTTTCGTGTAGTTCTTAACCCACGATTCACGCGGCCTTTTTGCGCTGTGCCTCGTACCAGCGTTGTTCGTACTGCATCGGGCTGAGGTAGCCCAGCGAGGAATGCAGCCTGCGGTGATTGTAGAAG
>NZ_JADHVT010000018.1 GCF_016783915.1 Acidovorax sp. | reverse complement strand
AAGCGCCGCGATGTGGCGGGCGTGACGGCAGAGTTTGGCGTGCCACCCACGCTGATGGTGGACTACCAGGCCCTGGTGGGCGACACCGTGGACAACGTGCCCGGCGTGACCAAGGTAGGGCCCAAGACGGCTGCCAAGTGGCTGGAAGAATACGGCTCGCTCGACAACCTGATTGCCAATGCCCACGCCATCAAGGGCGTGGCAGGCAACAACCTGCGCGAGGCGATTGCCAGCGGCCAACTGGCGTTGAGCCGCCAGCTCGTCACCATGAAGACCGACTGCGCGCTGGCCGACTACATCCCCGGCCTGCCTGGGTTTGATGACATCACGCTCGACGCGCCAGACAACGCCGGCCTGCTGCCGTTTTACGAACAATACGGCTTCAAGGGCCTGGCCGCTGCCATCAAGGGTGCAGCCGCCCCAGCGGCTACAGCCCCCACCGTCGCCATGCCCGGCCAGAGCGGCGATCTGTTTGCCGACCACTCCGCCAGCACCGTGGCCGAAGAAGCCCAGCACCGCACCGTGGTGTACGACACCATCCTGAACTGGGCGGACTTTGACCAGTGGCTGGAGCGCCTGCACAAAGCCCCACTCGCGGCCATCGACACCGAGACCGACTCCCTCGACGAAATGCGTGCGCAAATCGTCGGCATCTCTTTCAGCGTACAGCCCGGCGAGGCCGCCTACATCCCCCTGCGCCACGAAGGCCCCGACGCGCCCGCGCAACTGCCGCTGGATGATGTGCTCGCCCGCCTCAAGCCCTGGTTGGAAAACCCCAAGCACCATAAGCTGGGTCAGCACATCAAGTACGACCGCCATGTGTTTGCCAACCACGGCATCGAGGTGCAGGGCTACGCGCACGACACCATGCTGCAAAGCTACGTGCTGGAAGTGCACAAGCCCCACAACCTGACCAGCCTGGCCGAGCGCCACACGGGCCGCAAAGGCATCACCTACGAAGACCTGTGCGGCAAAGGCGCGCACCAGATCCCGTTTGCCCAGGTGCCGGTGGACAAGGCCGCCGCCTACTCGTGCGAAGACTCCGACCAGACCCTGGACGTGCACAACGCCCTGTGGCCGCTGCTGCAGGCGGATGACAAGCTGCGCTTCATCTACGAGCTGGAGATTGCGAGCAGCGAGGCCCTGTACCGCATCGAACGCAACGGCGTGCTGATCGACGCGCCCACCCTGGCCGCCCAAAGCCACGAGCTGGGCCAGCGCATCTTGCAGCTCGAAACCGAGGCGTATGAGATTGCGGGCCAGCCCTTCAACCTGAGCAGCCCCAAGCAACTGGGCGAAATCTTCTTCGACAAGCTGGGCATGCCCGTGGTGAAGAAGACCGCCACCGGTGCCCGCAGCACCGACGAAGAAGTGCTGGAAAAGCTGGCCGAGGACTACCCCCTGCCTGCCAAGCTGCTGGAGCACCGGGGCCTCGTCAAGCTCAAAGGCACCTACACCGACAAGCTGGCGCAACTGGCCCTGCCACGCACCGGCCGCGTGCACACGCACTACGCGCAGGCTGTGGCCGTCACGGGCCGCTTGTCCAGCAACGACCCCAACCTGCAGAACATCCCCATCCGCACCCCCGAAGGCCGCCGCGTGCGCGAAGCCTTTGTGGCCCCCGCAGGCCGGGTGATTGCGAGTGCCGACTACTCGCAGATCGAGCTGCGCATCATGGCCCACCTGAGTGGCGACCACTCGCTGCTGCACGCCTTCCACGCAGGGCTGGACGTGCACCGCGCTACCGCTGCCGAAGTGTTTGGGGTGGAGGTGGATCAGGTCACCAGCGAGCAACGCCGCTATGCCAAGGTCATCAACTTTGGCCTCATCTACGGCATGAGCAGCTTTGGCCTGGCCAAGAATTTAGGCATCGAGACCAAGGCCGCAGCCGCCTACATCGACAAATACTTTCAGCGCTACCCCGGCGTGAAGCACTACATGGACGAGACCAAGGCTTCAGCCAAATCCATGGGCTATGTGGAGACTGTGTTCGGCCGACGCCTGTACCTGCCCGAAATCAACTCCCCCAACGGCCCCCGCCGCGCCGGCGCCGAGCGCGCTGCCATCAACGCGCCCATGCAGGGCACGGCGGCAGACCTCATCAAGCTGGCCATGGTGGCGGTGCAAAAAGAGCTGGACGCCCACAAGCCGGACATCAAGATGATCATGCAGGTGCACGACGAACTGGTGTTCGAGCTACCCGAGAGCGAGGTGGACTGGCTCAAGACTCACATCCCGCGCTTGATGGCGGAAGTGGCTGCGCTGAAGGTGCCGCTGTTGGCGGAGGTCGGTGTAGGGTTGAACTGGGATAAGGCGCACTGAACCAAAGACAGGCGGGCTGGAGACCAGAATTTATGGTGTTTTGGCATCTAGCGCTTACTAGGTAAGCGCTGTAAGCTATAAAATTTGTAGCAATCGGCCATGTTGCCCCTGCGCGGCTGCACGGCGCCAGGCACCGCCATAGCTGGTGCTATGGCAAGCGGCGTCTCCTCGGCGCGTCTTCTCCAAATTCCTGCTGCAACACAAGCGACAGCACGGCCGACTTTCGGTATTGGGCTGTCCTTTTTCCGGTAGAAGCCGTGGCAGCTTCTGCCGACACTGAGTGCTCCGCGATTCACAACTTCGACACTCAGGAGACAAGATGATCCACCCTCAATCGACTCGCAGAGGCTTTTTGGCACTTGGTAGCAGCTTGGTTGCAACATCGGCAGGCCTGGTCGCCGGCTGTGGGTCCGCTGAAGCCGCGGCCTCTTCATGGAACACCGCGCTGCCGCTCAAGCAAGTCAGCCTCTCCAATGGCGCGCTGGTCAGCGGTTACGTGAGTGATCGATTCATGCCGGTTTTTGATGAGTTTGTCCGCAACTTTGAGCAACGCGGAGAAATTGGCGCATCTCTGGCAATGACCCACAAGGGCCTGCCAGCGCTCGAAGCCTGGGGGGGCTTTGCCGACACGCTCTCCGCCAAGCCAAGTCGGCCCTGGCAGCGCGATCAACTATCGCTCGTGTTTTCCTGCACCAAGGCCGCGACCGCGTTGTGCGCACACATCCTCATTGCCGAGGGAGTACTGGATCTGAACCGTCCCATCGCGCACTATTGGCCCGAATTTGCGGCCCAGGGCAAAGGGGCGGCCACGGTACGGATGGCCTTGCATCACTCCGCAGGAGTCCCCGCAATTCCGTTTGCAACCCCTGTTCCTGACCAGGCCTGGGCCGATGTGGACTACATGACCAAAGCCATCGCACAGATGAGCCCCTGGTGGGAGCCGGGCACCATGCAGGGCTACCATGCCCTTACCTTTGGCTGGTTGATAGGGGAACTGATACGCCGTGTTTCCGGTGTCTCTCTCGGAAAGTTCTTTCATGATCGTGTCGCAAATCCATTGGGAATGGACTTCTGGATTGGGTTGCCGTCGGAGCATCTGGAACGCGTGGCTCCGATGCTTGGCACCAATGAAACGCTTCCAGGGGATCCCTTCATGTCCAGGATCGGGCTTGATCCCACAGGTTTGCAAGCGGCGGTCTTCTTCAACGCGGGGGGGTGGTTTGGTACGCCTCCCAGTACCCCGCCGGCCTACAACTCTCGGCTGTCGCTTCAGTCAGAAATAGGCGCAGCAGGCGGCGTGACCAACGGAAGAGGCCTTGCGACCATGTATGCGGCGTTGGTGAATGCCGGTGGTTTTAATGGCGTTCGGCTCCTTCCCGACGACTACGCGGCGCAGCTCGGTACGATTCACGCTGCCACCGCAATAGATCAAACGTTTCGCATGTCCAGCCGCTTCGGGCTGGGCTTCCACGGCGCGATGGACAACCGGCAGCACGTTGCCAATGCCTCCATTGCCCTCGGAACTACCGCCTACGGCCACGCCGGTTTTGGCGGAAGTATCGGGTTTGGTGATCCGGCAGAGCAGATGTCCTTCGGATATCACATGACACGCATGGCCCCTGGTGCGGCATTGAATGAACGCGGCCAATCGCTGGTCGACGCTGCCTATGCGGCGCTAGGCTATCGCTCCAAGCGCAACGGGTTTTGGGTGTAGGCCCCGTTGTCTCAGTACCATCCCTGATAGAGAAACGGGCGGTTCGGAGACACAGTTGGGCATGTCCTCCGAGTTCATTCCCTTAGACGGTGCGCCTGGCGGTTGGCCCGCAACCACCCGATGGCGCACCGTGTTGGAGACCCAAACCGCTGACCGCGCAATGGAACTTCTCCAGAGTGTTTACACCCCCCACGCGCTCAACATCCCGCGCGACAAGCGTGTTCGATTCAGCTACCGTGAGTTTGAACTTGGCGCATTGCATTGCGGCTCGGTCGAATACGGCTGCGACGTGTCGTTCGCGACGACAGTGCCGACTGACTATTTGAATCTCAGCATGCTGTGCCGGGGGTATGCAAAGACGGATGACCGTGTCTTCAGCGCTGGCGATGCCGCAGCGATCAATATCGGCGACCAGCCTGCCATGCGCCTTTCTGCGGACTCGCGAATCGTCAACTTGAAGATACCCGCCTCCGATTTGATGAAGACTTGCAAGATGCTATACGGGCATTCTTGGGACGGAGACACACCGAGGTTCAAAACCTGGATGGATGCCCAATCCCCTGAATCACGCTGGCTGCAATCTGCGGTAGCTTGCTTGGCCCAGGTGCCGCATACGGGGCATAGCTCCGATGTGGACCTTGCAAGCAGAGTGAGTGAAGGGCTCCTGATGCAGCTTGTGCTGACCTGGCCAACTGACAACCATCCGTACAAGTCGCAGGACCTGGCGACGGCATCGATTGTGAAACGAGCAATGGACTACATTGAAAGTTCGTTGGACCAGGCCCCTCGGCTGGAGGACCTCGCCCAGGTGACGGGTGTAGGGATACGTACCCTGCACCGCGCTTTTTCAAACCATGTCGGCATATCGCCGATACGCTACGCACTCAAAAGACGGCTGGAAAAAGCCCATCTCATGCTGACCACGTCGCCTTGCTCGCTCACCGTGGCAGAAGTCGCCACAGCAGCGGGGTTTCACAACTTCGGAGACTTCTCCGCGAGTTATCGCCAGCATTTTGGCGAACTGCCCAGTGCCGCGCGAAAGCGACGGAAGCCGCGGTAGGTGCAGACTTTACGGACACCCGTGGCGCTTGCCGGAATCGCGCGTGCACAGGCGCGCATCGACTGGTGGTGCTGGGGTCGACCGCCTTTTTCAGCGTTTTTCAGCCCTGCCGTGGCGCGGCAGGCTTGGGGTAGGCGTATCACGTCACGGATGAGCCTACGGTCTATGATTTCGCTGCGTGTCAAACGACACAGTTTTGGCCGTGAGCCGGAGCACTATTGAGTCGACACCAACCCATTTGAAGCCGTTCACTGAGCGTAGTCAAAGCGCCGCGCAAGGCTTCGACAGGCTCAGCCCGAAGGGTTGTTTCAAGTTCAATGATGCCGACTCAATAACGCTTCCGGCAAAGGCCATTCCGCTCTTCATCCACATCATTTGCTTGGAGCCCCTCCGCATGTCTGATCCCACCCCCTACACCCCACCCGCCATCTGGCAATGGAACAAAGAAAACGGCGGCCAGTTCGCCAGCATCAACCGGCCGATTGCCGGAGCCACACACGACAAAGAGCTGCCCGTAGGCCGCCACCCGCTGCAGCTGTATTCGCTGGGCACGCCCAATGGCGTCAAAGTCACGGTGATGCTGGAAGAGCTGCTGGCCCAAGGCCACAGCGGGGCGGAGTACGACGCGTGGCTGATTCGCATCAACGAGGGCGAGCAGTTCGGCAGCGGGTTCGTGTCTGTCAACCCCAACTCCAAGATCCCGGCGCTGCTGGACCGTACCGACCCGGCCAACCCGGTGCGGGTGTTCGAGTCCGGCGCCATCCTGATGTACCTGGCCGAGAAGTTTGGTAGCGCCTTTTTGCCCAAAGACGGCGCGGCGCGGGCCGAATGCCTGTCTTGGCTGTTCTGGCAAATGGGCAGTGCACCTTTCGTGGGCGGCGGGTTTGGTCATTTTTATGCCTATGCGCCGGTCAAGATCGAGTATGCGATTGACCGCTATGCGATGGAGGCCAAGCGCCAGCTGGATGTGCTGAACCAGCGCCTGGCCGTGACTGAATACGTGGCGGGCGATGAGTACACGGTGGCGGACATCGCGATCTGGCCCTGGTACGGCCTCTTGGTGAAAGGGCAGGCCTACAACGCAGGCGAGTTTTTGCAGGTGCACGAGTACACGCATGTGGTGCGCTGGGCCGAGCAGGTGGCCAAGCGCCCGGCGGTGCAGCGTGGCCGCAAGGTCAACCGCGTCAACGGCGACCTGGCCAGCCAGTTGCGCGAGCGGCATGAAGCCAGCGACTTTGACACCAAGACGCAGGACAAGATCGAGGCGGCGGCAGCGGCAGCTTCTTCACCCGCACGCTGAGTGTTTTTGCAAGGCGTCACCATGATCACTTTGTACGACTGCGCCACCGCGCCCAGCCCGCGCCGCGCGCGCATCCTGCTGGCAGAAAAGGGTGTGGCCCACGACACCGTGCAGGTGGACCTGCGCAATGGCGAGCAACTGGGCGATGCCTACCGCCAGATCAACCCGCAGTGCACGGTGCCCGCGCTGCGCACCGAAGAGGGTTTGCTGCTGACCGACAACGCGGCCATCACCGCGTATGTCGAGGCGCGCTACCCGCAGCCTGCATTGCTGGGCGAAACGCCCGCAGAAAAGGCCGAGATCGCCAGCTGGAACTGGCGCATGGAGTTCGAGGGCCTGTTGGCCATTGCCGAGGCGTTGCGCAACAGCGCACCCGCCATGGCCAACCGGGCATTGCCGGGCGCGGTGGACTACCCGCAAATCCCGGCCCTGGCCGAGCGCGGGCTGGTGCGCGTGGGGCAGTTTTTTGCCCTGCTCAACGAGCGCCTGGCAGACCGCGACTTCATTGCCACCGACCGTTTCAGCGTGGCCGACATCACGGCGGTGGTAGCGGTGGACTTTGCGCGTGTGGTCAAGCACAAGCCGGGCGAGCAGCAACCGCACCTGCTGCGCTGGCGCGCGGCCATGGCGGCGCGCCCGTCGATGTCGTTGTAGCGGTGTCAGCGCATGGCCGGATGTGCCATGCGGTGCAGCTGACGGTTGCTGCCGCGCTGCTCTGAATGCTATAAATGCTATCGATTGGATAGCTGTTAGCGCTTTACGGATAAGCGCTACAGGGCGTTTTTGCTTGAAATTTTGGCGCGAAGAAGCTCGGCCTTCTGCCGCGCGTTGCGTTCGTCACCTCAGCGCCAGGCGCTGGCCACCAGCTGGCTGTAGTGCACGCCTTTGCGCCCCAGCAACTGCTCGAAAACGGCCGGATTGCCCACGTTGTCGCTGCCCAGCATGCTCAGGGTTTCGGTGCACCAGGGTACGCCGGGCACGGCGTCGCCCATGCGGGCGCTCAGGTGGGTCAGCGGGTCGGGAAGGCGCAGTACATGGGCCTTGCCATGGCCCAGTTGCTGGCGCAGGCTGGCAATGAAGTCGCCCATGGTCAGGGCCTCGGGTCCGGCGCACTCGACGATCCCTTGGGTGGCGATGGCGGGCCCCAGAAGTGCAACGATGGCGGCGGCCAGGTCGTGCACCGACACCGGCTGCACCCGCGCCGTGAGCATGGGGCCGGGGAACAGTGCCACCGGCAGGCGTGCCAGGTTCATGAACAGCGCGCTGCTGTCGCCGCCTTTGCCAAACACCACGCTGGGCCGCAGGATGGCGGGGTGCAATGCCCCTTGACCAGCCAACGCCAGCAGGTGGTTGTCTGCAGCGCGTTTGGTGGTGGCGTAGCGGGTGGCGCTGCCTTCAATGCCCAATGCCGAGATGTGCACGACACGCCGCACGCCCGCCTGGGCGCAGGCATCAAACAGGGCCATGGGCGTGTGCTGGTGCACGGCGTCGATGGGGCGGGCCCGGCTGTCGCGCAGCACCCCTACGGCGTTGACCACGGCATCGATGCCTGCCAGACGGGGTAGCCAGGCTTGGGCGGTGGTGTCGCGTGCAAAGTCCATGGGCACCTGCAGGGCGCCGGGCAACCGGTGCCGGGGAGAGACGCCACCATGCACCTGGTGCCCCGCACGGGTAAGTGCTGCGGCCACGGTGCGGCCCACGAAACCGGTGGAGCCGGTGAGCAAAATGTTCATCAGCGTTGTCCTGCGAAGAATGCGAAGTGTGCAAAAAACGGAGAGGTCCTGCGCGGACCTCCTGAGGCCTTCGGCACACCCGCAGGCAACTGGGTCACTGCGGAGGTGTGAAGACCTCGAAGCGGTTGCGGCCTCCGTACTTGGCGCGGTACAGGGCTGCATCTGCCGCGTGCACGAGTGTGTCAGAACTGGTGCCGGGGCGTGGCACCAGGCTGGCAATGCCCATGCTGAGCGTGATGTAGGGCGCCGTGGGGGAGCGGGGGTGGGCCAAGGCCGCCTCGCGCAGGCTGGCCATGCAGCGCTCTGCCACCGTCACGGCCTCGGGCAGTGGCACGTCGGGCAGCAGCAGCACAAATTCTTCGCCGCCGTAGCGTGCGGCCACCTCGTCGGCCCGGCGGATGGTGCCCTGCAGCAGCTGCGCCACGCGGCGCAGGCATTCGTCGCCGGCCAGGTGGCCATAGTGATCGTTGTAGAGCTTGAAGTGGTCGATGTCGATCAGGATCACAGCCAGCGGCAGCTGGTGCCGCCCGCAGCGCATCCATTCGGTGGCCAGCCGTTCGTCAAAGCGCCGGCGGTTGCCAATGCCGGTCACACCGTCGGTGGTGGACAGCAGCGCCAGCTTGGCGTTGGCAGCGGCCAGTTCCTGCTCCTTGCGCACCAGTTGCGTCACGTCGGTGCGCACACCGGCGATGCCGCCCTGCGGCGTGCGCCGCTCGTCGGCCTGCAGCCAGCGGCCCTCGGGTAGGCGCTGCAGCACTGCGTGGTTGGCGGACCGGTGGTCGGTCATGCGCTGGGCCAGCCATGCGTCTTCGTTGCCGATGGCGTCGGGGTACTGTCCGCGCTCGGCGCCGTAGCGTGCGATCTGTTCAAACGTGTTGCCGGGCACGATCATGGGGGCCGCAATGGGGTAGAGGCACCGGTACTGTGCGTTGCACACCACCAGTTTGTCGTCGGCATCGAACAGGGCAAAACCTTCGGGCAGTGATTCCACGGCGTCTTGCAGCAGCTGGCGGGCCTGCTGGGCGGCCTGCTGGGCGGCCTCCAGGGCCTGGCGTTGCTCGATGAGGTTGGTGATGTCCAGCCGCACGGCCACCACGTAGTTCTCGGGGGTGCGGGTTTCGTAGATGTTGATCCAGCGGCCATCATTCAGGCGCTGCACCAGGGTGGAGGTGCTGCTGCCATGCTCTGACAGGCGCTCTGCGATCCAGGCCTCTTCGCGCCCCTGCGCCGACGGGATCAGCCCGCGCGAGACCGAATAACGCAGGATGTCCGCAAAGCCCTTGCCCAGGTGGTCCGCGTAGTTGATGTGCGGGTACATGCGCGACAACTGCTGGTTGTAGAGCACCAGCCGGTCCTGCTCGTCGAAGATTTCGATGCCCACGGGCAGGGCCTCCACCGCGCGCTCCAACAGCTGGCGCATGCGCTGGCTCTCCTGGCGGGCGGCCTCGACCTTCTGGCGTTGTTCGATCAGGTCGCTGATGTCCAGCCGCACGCACACGGTCATTCCTGACGGCGTGCGGCATTCGTGCATGTGCATCCACGTGCCGTTGGGGTAGTGGCGCACTTCGGGGCCGGGCCGGTGGCCCCGGATGGCCAGCTCATGCGCCAGCCAGAGTTCTTCCTGGCCCTTGGCCTCTTCGGGGATGCCGTAGCGCAGGCCTTCGCGCAGCAGTTCTTCGTAGGTCTTGCCCAGGGACTCGGCCACCGGCAGGTGGGAGCGCAGCCGGGCCATCTGGTCATTGCACAGCACCAGCCTGTCTTGCTCGTCGTAGATGTCCAGCCCGGCAGGCATGGCGTTGACTGCTTCGCGCAGGCTGCGCTCTGCGCGCTCGGCGTCGTGCAGGGCCTGTTTTAGCGCGCGCTCCTTGTGCACCGCGTCGGTGATGTCTGCGCGCAGCACCACCATGCCGCCCCCGTCTTGCAGCCGCTCGGTGATCAGCATCCAGCGGTCACCCTCGACCTCTTGCACCTCGGGGTGGCCGGGGGACCGGTGGCGGGCCATGCGGTCGGCCAGCCAGGCATGGGTGTCCTGCCGTGCGGCCACGATATGGCCCGATCCGGCAGCGCGGCGCAGCACGTCTTCAAAGCGGGTGCCGTAGTCCACCGCCATGGTGGCGCCAGGGCTCACCTCCCGGTACTGGGCATTGCACAGCACCAGGCGGTCGTCGGCGTCGTAGATGGCCAGGCCGTCGGGCAGGATGTCGAGCGTGGCGCACAGCTGGGCGGTAGCCCGCTGCGCGTCCTCCTGCGCAGCTTTGGCCGTTGCAAGCACCGCCTGCAGCCTGAGGCAGAGCCACCAGCACAGCGCAGCGCTGGCCACCAGCCCCAGCCCGGCCCCTACGCTGGCCAGGCGCATGGCGGGGTCCATGCTTTGGCGCGCCAGGGCCCATGTCAGCAACCCGAGTCCACCCGCGCCGCAAATTCCGGCCACCAGCCGGACCAGCAGCTGTCCGCGCAGGGGGAGTGGTGTGGGGAGAGGGGGCATGCGCTCGGGTCGGTGCGGGTAGTCTGCGGGATGTGGTCGGGCGGGTGGTTGAAAGAAAAAAGTTAAAAGAGGCAGGCAAGCAGACGTGTGCTCGGTGGCAGGCCAGCGGCTTGGCCCATAGCGACGGTGCTCACAGAAAGTCTAGCAGTGCTCCCCGTTTTCCGGTATCCGAGAATGCGGATGCCGTGCAAACCCCATAGACTCCAGGTCTGGCACTATCCACCCCGTGGCCTATCCCCCCTTTTTTTGGAGAAAACCGATGTTCAATGACGACCTCCATACCGACGCTCAGGCGCTGTTGCCCGGCCGCACCACTGAAGCGGGCGCTACGCGCCGCACTGCGCTGCAGGCAGCGTTGGGCCTGGGTTATGCGGCGGCGGCCACCCCCATCATGGCGCAGACAGCCATTGCCACGCCGGCAGACGGTCTTACGGTGGGGGAAGTGAGCTTCACGGTCAATGGTTTCAAGGTGCCTGCCTACCGCGCGGCACCGGCGGGCAAGACCGGCCTGCCCGTGGTGCTGGTGATCCAGGAAATTTTTGGCGTGCACGAGTACATCGCCGACACCTGCCGTCGCTTTGCCAAGGCGGGCTACCTGGCCATTGCCCCACAGCTGTACGCGCGCCAGGGCGACGCCACCACCTATACCGACATTGCCAAGCTGATGGCTGAAGTGGTGTCCAAGGTGCCCGATGCCCAGGTGATGGCCGACCTGGACGGCGCTGTGGCATGGGCCGCAGCCAACGGGGGCGATGGCGCCCGGGTGGGGATCACCGGCTTTTGCTGGGGTGGCCGCATCACCTGGCTGTATGCCGCACACGGCCCTGTCAAGGCCGGCGTGGCATGGTACGGGCGGCTGGTGGGGCAGGCGAGCGAGCTCACCCCCAAGCACCCCGTGGACCTGGCGCCCATCCTCAAGGCGCCAGTGCTGGGCCTGTATGGCGAAAAAGACACCGGCATCCCCCTTGACACGGTTGATAAGATGAAAGCGGCCTTGTCCAGTGGCTCGCCACAGGCCAAGGCGTCGGAATTTGTGGTGTACCCCGATGCACCGCATGCCTTCCATGCCGACTACCGCGCCAGCTACCGCAAGGATGCGGCCGAAGACGGCTGGAAGCGTGCGCTGGCCTGGTTCAAGACGCACGGTGTGGTTTGATTCACAAACCCCCGGCCCACCAGGCCACCCGCAGCCGCCCCATACCCGGGGCGGCTTTTTTCATCTTGCATCGGGCGTGCAGAGCTTGAACAGGTTCTTTGGCTTACAGATAAAGCGCAAAAAGCTATGACTTTGGTAGCAATCATCCTGGCCACGCTGGCCGCTGGTATCGGCAGTGTGTGGCTGGCCGCCTTGCTCATGCGGCTGGGCCTGGGTGGCCGGGCCGACAGTGTGGGCCCGCAGCATCTGCTCAGCCTGGCGGCGGGCGCCTTGCTGGCCACGGCCTTCATGCACCTGCTGCCCGAGGCGTTCGAGAGCCAGGCGGGCGCCCACGACCTGTTTGCAACCCTGTTGGTGGGTGTGGTGTTTTTCTTTTTGCTGGACAAGGCTGAGCTGTGGCACCACGGACATGAGCACAGCCATGCAGAGCCCGCCGCACACGGCCATGCCCATCACGATCACGCCCATGACCACGGCCATGCGCACCACCACCACGGCCCGCGTGCGGGCGGCTGGGCGGTGCTGACGGGCGACAGCGTGCATTGTTTTGGCGACGGCATCCTGATCGCCTCGGCCTTCATGGCCGATATCCGCCTGGGCGTGATCGCTGCCGTGTCGGTGCTGGCGCACGAGGTGCCGCACCACATGGGCGACCTGGTGGTGCTGCGCCAGACCAGCCCCAACCGCCGCATGGCGCTGGTCAAAGTGTCGTTGGCAGGTGCCGTGACGGCGCTGGGTGGGGTGGTGGGCTACTTCCTGGTGGGTCAGCTGCAAGACTTTCTGCCGTACTTCCTGGCCGTGGCCTCGAGCAGTTTTGTGTACGTGGCGCTGGCCGACTTGATTCCCCAGTTGCAAAAGCGCCTGACGGCGCGAGAAACCTTTGCGCAGATTGCATGGCTGATTGCGGGCATGGTGGTGGTCACGATGGTGAGTGGGGCAGCGCACAGCCACTGAGGCTGTTGAACGGGTTGGGCGGGCCGAAGGCTCAGCCTGTGCGCAGTGCCTGGGTCAGAAACGCCAGGCAGTCCTGCACCAGCGGGGGCCGGGTCTCCTTGGCGGCGTGCACCATGAGCGCCACCTTGCGCGAGATCACCGGGGCTTGCAGCGGGCACACCTTCACGGCGTCTTCGTGCAGGCTGTGGGTGTACAGCCGCGAGATCACCCCCACCGCCAGCCCGCAACGCACCAGGCTGTAGAGCGACTCGCTGTATAGCAGCTGGTCGGCACGTGCCAGGTCGGCCCCGTGCTGGCGCAAGGTGGCCATGGCCAGCTCGTAGGTGCTGCCGCGCGCAAACAGTGCCAGCCGCTCGCCCGCCAGGTCTTGCCAGGTCAGGCGTGCCCGGTGTGCCAGCCGGTGGCCCATGGGCAGCACCGCCACCAAGTCGTCTTGCGCCACGGCGATGGCTTCAATCTGTGGCGGCAAGTCCAGCGCCACCCCCAGCGCCAGGTCCACTTCACCGCGCTGCAGCGCGGCCAGCAGATCGTCGTTGAGCGGGTCGTACAGGCGCAGGTCCACATCGGGGTGCTGCGCCAGCCATTGACGCAGAGGCTCGGCCAGCAGGTGCATGGCCGAGGGCAGGGCGGCCACGCGCAGGACGCGCTTGCCATCGTGCAGCGTGCGAAACAGCCCATCCACCCCTTGCTCATAGCCATTGATAAGGCGCTCGACCTGCGGCAACAGCAGGGCGCCCTGCGGGGTGAGGCGCACATGGTGCGTGCTGCGCTCCAGCACCGGGGCGCCCAGCACGGTCTCCAGCTCGCGGATGGAGGCCGACAGCGCGGGCTGCGTGAGCGACAGGGCCTCGGCCGCCTGCCGAAAGCTCATGGCCCTGGCCACCGCCTGAAAGCTGCGCAACTGGCGCAGCGTGGGGGTGCGGTGTGCTGGTGTGGGCTCTGCTGCGGGGGGTGTTGAAGGGGGTTTGCTCATCAATTGCTTTTATTGCGCCATCAAATTATATCACTTCCGTTATCACCCCGCGCTGCATAGCATGCGGCCATGCCCACCTTCGCCGCGCCCGCAGACCCGCTGTACACCTTTCTCCACGCCCTGCCCAAGGTCGAGCTGCACTGCCATTTGCTGGGCACCGTGCGGCGCGATACGTTCACCCACCTGGTGCGCCGGGCGGGCGCGGCCATCAGCGATGCCGAGATCGAGGCCTTCTACACCCGGGGCGAAAAGCCCGTCGGCGTGCTGCGGGTGCTGCGTGCGCTGGACGCTGAACTGATCCGCACCCCCGACGACCTGCACCGCCTGACCTACGAATACCTGCAGGATGCCGCTGCGCACCAGGTGCGCTATGCCGAGTTCTTCTGGAACCCCACGGGCACCGCCCAGCAGTCGGGCCTGGCCTACCCGCAGGCGCTGGGCGGCATCTTGCGCGCCATTGCCGATGCCGAAGCCGATTTCGGCATCACCGGCCGTTTGATTGCAGCGATTGACCGCGAGGCCCCGCCCGCAGCCGCCACCGAGATGGTCGAATGGGTGCTGGCCCACCGGCGCGAAGAGGTGATTGGCATTGGCATTGATTACCGCGAGGTAGACCACCCGCCCGAGTGGTTTGCGCCAGCCTATGCACTGGCGCGCCGGGGCGGGCTCAAGACCACAGCCCATGCCGGCGAGTTCGGCATGCCCTGGAACAACGTGCGTACGGCCATCGATGTGTTGCAGGTGGACCGCATCGACCACGGCTACACGGTGCTCGACAACCCGGCCCTGGTGCGCGAATGCGCAGACCGGGGCATCGTCTTTACCGTGGTGCCCACCAACTCGTATTACCTGCGCACCCTGGCCCCCGAGCGCTGGGCGCTGGACCACCCCATTCGCCACATGCCAGCAGCGGGCCTGCGCATCCACCCCAACACCGATGACCCGACGCTGCACCACGTGAACCCCACACAGGCCTGGGCCATGATGGTGCGCGACTTTGGTTTTGGCGCGGCCGACCTGCGCAGCTTTCTGGTCAACGGCCTGGATGCCGCCTGGATCGACGATGGCACGCGCCGTGCATGGCATGCGCAGTGGTTGGCCGCGTTTGACCAGCAACTGGCGCAGACCTCTGCTTTTTCTGCCGCACCGCTCTGAAGGAGTTTCTTGATGTCTTCCCGTTTGTCGCGCCTATCGGCACTGTCTTCGTCGCAATCTGCCGTGCCTTCCCGCACCCGGCGCCTAACGGTGCACCTCGCCGCAGCCTTGCTGGCGGGCGGCTGC
Source organism: Acidovorax sp. (assembly GCF_016783915.1). Classification (GTDB taxonomy): domain Bacteria; phylum Pseudomonadota; class Gammaproteobacteria; order Burkholderiales; family Burkholderiaceae_C; genus Acidovorax. The sequence continues at coordinate 36,919 of NZ_JADHVT010000018.1, read as the reverse complement.
GGCGTGGCCGTGCAGGCGCAGCCCGCCTGGCCTGCCGCCAAGCCCATCACGCTCATCGTGCCGTTCAGCGCTGGGGGCAATGTGGATGTGACGGCGCGGCTGATTGCCCAGAAGCTGGGTGAGCGCCTCAAGCAGAGCGTGGTGATTGAGAACGTGGCGGGGGCTGGGGGCGTGATCGGCATGGAGAAGGCCGTCAAGGCCGCGCCGGACGGCTACACCTTCGTCCTGGGGGCCGACAGTCCTGTCGCCATTGCGCGGCTGGTGAACCCGGTGGCGGTGCGCTACGACACCCTCAAGGACCTGGCCCCGGTGGGCTTGGTGACCACGGCCCCCATGGTGATCGTGGCGCGCCCCGGCCTGCCTGCCAACAACCTGGCCGACGTGATCCGCCTGGCGCGCGAAAAGCCGGGGCAGCTGAGCTATGCCACGTCGGGCGTGGGCACGGTGCTGCACCTGGCCATGGAGCGCGTCAAGGGCCAGAGCAAGACCTTCATGGTGCATGTGCCGTACCGGGGCGGCGCCCAGATCGTGACCGATGTGATCGGCAACCAGGTGGACCTGGCCGTGCTCATCAGCGTGACGGCAGCGCCGCACATCCACAGCAAGAAGCTCAAGGCCATTGCCCTGACGGACGGCCAGCGCCTGCCTTCGCTGCCCGACGTGCCGACCGTGGCCGAAACCGCAGGCTTCAAAGGGTTTGAGATGGTCTCGTGGACGGGCCTGTTTGCCCCCGCGCAGACGCCCCCTGCCGTGGTGGAACGCCTGAACCGCGAGCTGGGCGAAGTGCTGCGCCTGGACGACGTGCGTGCCAAGCTGGCCGACGGCGGGGCCGTGGCGGGCAAGGGCAGCGCGGCCGAGTTTGCGCGGTTTGTGCAGGCCGAAAGCGCTCGTTACGCCGCGATCGTGAAGGCGGCGAATATCAAGGAATGACTTGCCAGCGGGGTGGTGCCTGCTGTGCCGCTCCGTACCATCCTGGTTCTTGATGCAGGTCAATGGGCTGGTGGGTGTGGGAGCCCTCGGTGTGATGGCCACCAGACAAAAGGTGGGTGCATGTGCCATGCTGATTGCATGAACATTGCTGCACCTGCCCCGCCCCATTCCGCCGTGGTTCGTCTGGGCCTGCTGGCCCAGCCCACGCGTTTCCTGTTCTTCACCGGCAAGGGCGGGGTGGGCAAGACGTCGTTGTCCACTGCGGCGGCCATTGCCCTGGCGGATGCGGGCCGGCAGGTGTTGCTGGTCAGCACCGATGCGGCCTCCAACCTCGATGAAATGCTCGGCGTCCCGCTGTCCAACCGGCCCGTGGCCGTGCCAGGGGTGCCGGGGCTGCACATGCTCAACATCGACCCCGATACCGCCGCCGAGGCCTACCGCCAGCGGGTGCTGGCGCAGCTGGAAGCCACGGCCACCAGCGACGAGCGCGCGACAGTGCGCGAGCAACTCTCGGGCGCCTGCACCACCGAGATCGCTGCGTTCGACGAATTTGCCGCGCTGCTGGCCAGCGAGGGCAGTGACATCGGCCATGTGTTCGACCACGTGGTGTTCGACACGGCGCCCACCGGCCACACGCTGCGTCTGCTGAGCCTGCCCAAGGCCTGGACCGGGTTCCTCGCGGGCAACGACCGAGGCGCCTCGTGCCTGGGCCCGCATTCGGGCCTGAAGATGCAGGAGGCGCGCTTCAACGCCGCCTTGGCCGCGCTGAGCGACCCGGCCCTGACCACCGTGGTGCTGGTCACCCGCCCCGACCCCCGCCCCATGCAAGAGGCCGCCCGCACCGCGCTGGAACTGCGTGCCCTGGGTCTGGCCAACCAGCGCCTGGCGATCAACGGCGTGTTCCATGCCAGTCGGCCGGGGCAAGACGCCGTGGCCGACGCCATCGAGGCACTGGGCCGTCAAGCCATGGACCAGATGCCCGATGCGCTGGCCCAGCTGCCGCGCGACGAGGTGCCGCTGCGTGCTTTTGACACCGTGGGCCTGGCGGCGCTGCGGGGCCTGCTGAGTGGGGGCGATGTGCCGTTGGGTGCACCCGCCGCTGTTGCGGGTGTTTCGCTGCAGGCCGAGCCGCTGTCGGTTATGGCCGACGCTTTGGCCGCCAAAGGGCATGGCCTCATCATGGTGATGGGCAAAGGCGGCGTGGGCAAGACGACCATTGCCGCCGCGCTGGCCGTGGGCCTGGTGCAGCGCGGGCACAGCGTGCACCTCACCACCACCGACCCGGCAGCCCATGTGCAAAGCCAGTTGGGCGGCAGCCTGCAGGGGCTGAAGGTGGGGCGCATTGATCCGCACGCCGAAACCCAGGCCTACATCGACAAGATCATGGCCACGCGCGGCAAGGCGCTGGACGACGCGGGCCGCGCCCTGCTGCTGGAAGACCTGCAGTCGCCCTGCACCGAAGAGGTGGCCGTGTTCCACGCCTTCAGCCGAGTGGTGAACGAGGCCCGTAGCGCCTTTGTGGTGCTGGACACGGCGCCCACCGGCCACAGCCTGCTGCTGATGGACGCCACCGGCGCCTACCACCGGCAGATGACGCAGCAGTACGAAGGCAGCGCAAACTCCAAACACATCATCACCCCGCTCATGCGCCTGCAGGATGCGGACATGACCCATGTGGTCATCGTCACGCTGCCCGAGGTCACGCCCGTGAGCCAGGCCGCAGCGCTGCAAGACGACCTGCGCCGCGCCCACATTGAGCCCTGGGCCTGGGTCATCAACAAAAGCGTGGCGGCCACGGGAACCAGCGACCCGCTGCTGCAGGCCCGCCTGGTGGGTGAACAGCGGCAGGCCGCACGCATTGCCAACGGCCTGGCGCAGCGTACCTACGTGTTGCCCTGGTTGGCACAGCCGCCTGTGGGCGTGGAGGCATTGGGGCGGCTGGTGGCCGTACCTCCTGCAGTCACAGGAGATCTGCTATCTCATTGATAGCTGTTCAGGCATGTCGATCTAGCGCTAGCGGCCAAAAAGACCAAAAACTGCTTGAAAACGCCCTCAAGGGCCTGCGAGGGCCTGTTTCTAGCGAGCCAGCTCCTCGCGCACGGCCGCCACCTGCCGCCGCGACACTGCCAGCAGTTCGGTCGAGCCCTGCAGCCGCACGGCCCAGCCTTCGCCTTCCTCGGGGTCATAGTGTTTTTCCAGCGCGCGCACGGCGCGGCGCGCCACCAGCGCGTTGCGGTGGATGCGCAGGAAGCGCGGCGCAAACTTGGCTTCGAGCTCGCTCAGCGAGCCGTCCATGATGTAGCTGCGCGTGGTGGTGCGCACGGTCACGTACTTCTGCTCGGCCTTGAAGTACAGCACCTCGGCCAGGGGCAGGCGTTCGGTGCGGCCCCGGTCCTGGATCAGCAGGGTTTCGCCCTCGGGCAGGCTGGGCACGGCACTGGGCCCTGCGGAGCGGCTGGTGCGCTGCACCTTGGCCAGGGCCTGCTGCAGGCGCTCGCGGCGCACGGGTTTGGTCAGGTAGTCCACGGCATCCAGCTCGAACGCGCTCACCGCGTGGTCTGCATGGGCGGTCACAAACACCACGGCCGGGGGCTGGGGCAGGGCCTGCAGCGCATGGGCCAGCGCCAGGCCGTCCTGGCCGGGCATGTGGATGTCCAGCAGCACCAGGTCGTACGCACGTCCCCCCGTGGGGCCCAGCAGCGCCATGGTCTCGGCGGCGTTAGAGGCCTCGGCCACGGTGCAGCGCTGGATGTCCGAGCAGTCGGACAGCAGGGTGCGCAAGCGGCTGCGCGCCAGGGCTTCGTCGTCAACGATCAGGATGTTCATGGGGTTTGGAGGGGGTAGGTTCGGTCGGGGCCACCGCGCCACGGCGGTAACCGCCCCGCAGGTCGCCGCGCCCGCGCAAGGGCGTGCGCGGGCGGGCGGCAGGGGTGGGGTCGGCTGCGGGCAGGGTGATGCGCACCTGGTACAGCCCGTCCTGCACGCCAGCGGTGAACTCGCCCTGCACATCGTGCAGCAAGGCCAGCCGCGCACGCACATTGGCCAGCGCGATGCCATGGCCCCGGGTGCTGGGTTCGTCGTGCCTGCCGGTTTTGCCCTCTTTGGGGGGCAGGGTGTTGGTGATGCGCACCACCACGCGGGTGCCGCGCAGCTCGGTCAGCACGCGCAGCTTGCCACCCCGTGCGCTGGGCTCCACGCCATGTTTGACGGCGTTTTCCACCAGCGGCTGCAGCAGCAGCGGGGGCAGGCGCGCGCTGTCGGTGCGCGGGTCCAGGTTCCATTGCACCTGCAGGCGTTTGCCAAAGCGCACCTGCTCAATGCCCAGATAGCGGCGCGCCAGCGTGATCTCTTCGGCCAGTGTGGTGGATTCGCCTTGCTCGACGAGTGCCACGCGAAACAGGTCCGACAGGTCCTCGAGCAGCGACTCAGCCTTGGCCGGCTCCTCACGCACCAGCGCAATGGCGCTGTTGAGTGTGTTGAACAAAAAGTGCGGGCGGATGCGCGACTGCAGCTCCGTCAGGCGCGCCGTGGTGGCGGCCGGGGTGCGGCCCCGGGCACGCAGCACCAGCGCGGCCACCAGCATGGCCGCCAGCAACGCGCCCGTGGCGGCACTGGCCAGCCAGGGGGGCGATGCAGACAGGCCCACCAGCGCCAGCATGGCGCAGGCGTAGGCACCGGCCACGGCCCCCAGCAGCACCCCGGCGGCATATTGCTGCGCGGTGGACAGGCGCTGCAGCACCGTCTTGAGGCTGCAGGCCGTGATCAGCCACACCAGCGTGGCCGGCAGCGCGCCGCCGGTCAGCAGCGCCAGGCTGGCCAGCCATTCGACGGGGCTGCTGGCGCCATACATGGCACCCACGCCCACCACCACCTCCACAAACAGCACGGCCCGCAGCACCACACCGACCTGGCAGGCATCAAACACCAGGGCTCGCCCGCGTGGCGGCTGCCCGCCCGGCCCGGCGCCCGCAGCGGCCCGCACGCTGCGCGCTGGCCTGTCTGGCAGGGCGGAATCCGGCGGCGGGGGCTGGGTCGATAAAATTTGGGTGTTTTGCATTGCGGCATCCGGGCAGTCCGGGTGTCTGAACCACCGGATTATTGCCCTCCTTATGTCCAAAGCCCAAGCCACCAGCGCCGACTCTGCGCCGTCCCACAACCAGCTCGACACCAAGGCCCAGGCCTGGTCTGCGTTGTTTTCTGAGCCCATGAGCGACCTGGTCAAGCGCTACACCTCCAGCGTTTTCTTCGACAAGCGCCTGTGGCAGGCCGATATTGCGGGCAGCTTGGCGCACGCTGAAATGCTCGCCGCGCAGGGCATCATCAGTGCCGAAGACCACGCCTCCATCCAGCGCGGCATGGCGCAGATCACGTCGGAAATCGAGTCCGGCGCCTTCGAGTGGAAGCTGGACCTGGAAGACGTGCACCTGAACATCGAAGCCCGCCTGACGCAGCTGGTGGGCGACGCAGGCAAGCGCCTGCACACCGGCCGCAGCCGCAACGACCAAGTGGCCACCGACGTGCGCCTGTGGCTGCGCGGCGAGATCGACCTGATCGGCGACCTGCTGAAAGAACTGCAGGTGTCGCTGGTCGATGTGGCCGAGCAGAACGTCGAGGTGATCCTGCCTGGCTTCACCCACCTGCAGGTGGCCCAGCCTGTGAGCTTTGGCCACCACATGCTGGCCTATGTGGAAATGTTCAAGCGCGATGCCGAGCGCATGGCCGACGTGCGCCGCCGCACCAACGTGCTGCCACTGGGCAGCGCGGCCCTGGCCGGCACCACCTACCCGCTGGACCGCGAGCGCGTGGCCAAGACGCTGGGCATGGTGGATGCGAACGGGTCCCCAGTGGTGTGCCAGAACAGCCTGGACGCCGTGAGCGACCGCGACTTCGCCATCGAGTTCACCGCCGCGGCCAGCTTGTGCATGGTGCACGTGAGCCGCCTGTCCGAGGAACTCATCATCTGGATGAGCCAGAACTTCGGCTTCATCAAGATCGCCGACCGCTTCACCACCGGCTCGTCGATCATGCCGCAGAAGAAAAACCCCGACGTGCCCGAACTCGCGCGCGGCAAGACCGGCCGTGTGGTCGGCCACCTGATGGGCCTCATCACGCTGATGAAGGGCCAGCCCCTGGCCTACAACAAGGACAACCAGGAAGACAAGGAGCCGCTGTTCGACACCGTGGACACGCTCAAGGACACGCTGCGCATCTTCGCCGAGATGGTGGGCGGCCAGTTGAACCCCGCCACGGGCAAGAAAGAGGGCGGCATCACCGTCAACGCCCAGGCCATGGAGCAGGCTGCGCTCAAGGGCTACGCCACCGCGACCGATCTGGCCGACTACCTGGTCAAAAAGGGCCTGCCCTTCCGCGATGCGCACGAAACCGTGGCCCACGCCGTCAAGGCGGCCACCACCCATGCGTGTGACCTGTCGGAGCTGCCCCTGACCGTGCTGCAGGGCTTTCACCCCGCCGTCGAGAAGGACGTGTACGAGTGCCTGAGCCTGCGCGGCTCGCTCAACGCCCGCAACACCCTGGGCGGCACGGCCCCCGCGCAGGTGCGTGCCCAGCTGGCGCGCCACCGCGCCCGCCTGGCCTGATCTTTACACCGCCTCTTGACCCTCTACCCTGGAGCTTTTTCATGACAACTTCCCGCCGCAGCCTGCTGTCCCGCCTTGTGCGCACGGGTGCCTTTGTAGGGGCCGCACTGGCCGTGGGCCTGGCGTCCGCCCAGCAGGCCAAGCCCATCCGTCTGCTTGTGGGTTTTCCTCCCGGTGGTGGCACGGATGCCATCGCGCGCACGCTGTCCGAGAAGCTCAAGGATGAGCTGGGCCAGCCCGTGGTGGTCGAAAACCGCCCTGGCGCGGGCGGCCAGATCGCCGCGCAGGCACTCAAGGCCTCGGCGCCCGACGGCACCACGCTGTTCCTCACGCACGACCACACCATCTCCATCCTGCCCCAGGTGGTGAAGAACCCCGGCTACGAACCCGCGCGCGACTTTGTGGCGGTGGGCGGTTTTGCCACGTTTGTGAACGCGTTTGCCGTGTCGGGCGGCACGCCGGCCAAGTCGTTCACCGAGTACGTGCAGTGGGTCAAGACGGCCGGTGGCGGCAAGGGCGCGGTGGGTATCCCTGCACCAGCTTCCACGCCAGAGTTTCTGGTCAAGCTGATCGGGCAGAAGTACCAGCTGGACCTGGTCTCGGCACCGTACCGGGGCAGCGCCCCCATGATGGCTGACATGCTGGGCAACCAGATCAGCGCGGGCGTGGCTTCGGTGCAGGACTTCATGGAGAACCACAAGGCGGGCAAGGTGCGCGTGGTGGGCGTGCTGGGCACCAAGCGCCAGGCCTCCATGCCCGACGTGCCCACGTTCGACGAGATGGGTCTCAAGGGCTTTGAAGACCTGCCGTACTACGGCATCTACGCACCCACCGGCACGCCGCAAAAGTTCATCACCGATTTCTCTAACGCGCTGGCCAAGGTGGTGGCCCAGCCCGATGTGCGCGAGCACCTGACCGCCATGGGCCTGACGGTGGGCTACATGTCGCCCCAGCAGCTGGCCACGCGCGAGAAGGCCTACACCGAGGCCTGGACGCGCATCATCAAGACCAGCGGGTTTGTGGCGCAGTAAGGGCCGTCGAGCGGGCGGCGGGTCATACACCTGACCGCCGCCCGGATTCGCAGCGCGGGCGGTGCGTCCCCTGAGGGGCCTACGTGAGGCCCTTGCACTGACCGACCTGGATGCCATCCCAGCGGCCAGCCCCAGCGCATTCGGTGCTGGCCGGTCTGCACAGACCATGGCACCATCCGGCACCCATCCCGGACCTCATTCATGCCCACCAGCCGCCTCCCTTCGAACTGGATCCATCACCGGTACCTGCCTCTCGCGGTGGGTGTTTGCAGCAGCACACTGGCCGCATTGCTGGCCTGGGTGGTCATCGATATCTCTCACACCAAGGCACGCGCAGAGATTGCTGCGCAGGCGCAAAGCCATCTGCTGCAGATTCGCGACCGCCTGGACAGGCAATTGCAGAGCACGCTCTCTGTGCCCGAAACGGTGTCCGCCTTCATTGCCGCACAAGGCAGCATGTCGCCCGACATCTTTGCCACCGTGGTGGGCCGTCTGCTGGAGCACCAGCGCAATATCCGCAACCTGGCCCTGGCGCCCGACAACGTCATCAGCGATGTGTACCCGCGCGTGGGCAATGAGCGAGCGATTGGCCTGCGGTACCTGGACAACCCGCAGCAGCGTGGTGCGGTGGAGCGGGCCATCCAGACCCGCCGCACCGTCGTTGCGGGGCCCATTCCGCTGGTGCAAGGGGGGCTCGGCATCATCAGCCGCACGCCGGTTTTTCTGGCCCACCCGCCGGGGCGCGCACCTGTGGGCGGGCCCCGTTACTGGGGCATTGTGTCGCTCACCGTCAATGCCGACACCCTGTTCGCCGACGTGGGCCTGAACTCCGACCAAATGGGTTTTCAGGTGGCGGCACGTGGCCTGGACGCCATGGGTGCGCAGGGCGCGGTGTTCATCGGCCGCCCCCAGTTGTTCGACGAGGAGCCGGCCACGCTCGATGTGCCCTTGCCGGGTGGCGGCAGCTGGATCCTGGGCGCGGTCCCCACCGGTGGCTGGGGGGCAGCAGGCCGTGCACCCGCGCTGGTGGTGATGCTGGCCTACGCGTTCGCGCTGGTGCTGGGGCTGTTGAGCGCTCGGCTGGTGCGCGCCCACCAGCAGGTGCTGGCGCTGGCCAGCCATGACCGCCTGACGGGGCTGCCCAACCGGCGCCTGTTTGAAGACCGCTTGTCGCAGGCGGTGCTGACGGCCTACCGTGACCACCGTGCGGGCGCATTGCTGCTGGTGGACCTGGATGGTTTCAAGGCGGTCAATGACAGTCTGGGGCACGGCAGTGGCGATCAGGTGCTGGTGCGTGTGGCGCAGCGTCTGGCCGGGCTGGCCCGTGCCAATGACACCGCCGCCCGCCTGGGCGGCGACGAATTTGCATTGGTGCTGAACGCTGTGGCGTCCCCGGAGGCCGCCATGGAACTGGCCCACAAGGTGCTGGCAGCGCTGGTGGCGCCCATCGGACTCGACAGTGGCCAACACGTGCTGACTGGCGCAAGCGTTGGGGTCGCTTTGTTCCAGGGCCCTGCTGTGGAATCCATGCCCGCGCTCATGGACCGGGCGGACCGGGCGCTGTACACCAGCAAGCGCAGCGGCAAAGGGCTGGCCACATTGGCCGAAGCCCCTGGATCTTCAGAGTTGCCGCAAGAGACCCCATCGCCATTGGCGTGAGAAGCGTGTTTTGCATGGAAATCAAGCAAAAATAGCTGCAGGCACTAGTACATAAAGCGCTGGCAGCTATATTTTTAGGAGCGTTTGCTGCCACGGGGTCTGTCGTGCAGCCCCGCAACCCGGTCACAGCATGGCCGTGCGCTGCTGCTCGGCGCGCGATGCGCCAATGGCGGTCTCCACGTTCTTGACCTCCTCGGGCGGGGGCAACACGGCGGGCATGCCCAGGGCCTGGATGGCGAGCTCGCGGCACCAGCCCTTGGTATGGTACAGGTGGTGGTCCTCGTCTTTTTCCACGGCCTTGTGCGCCACCTTGAGGGTGTGGCCCACGTCGCCTGTGGCCACCTTGGCGACCTGGCCCAGCAGCTCCCAATTGGCGTGGTCCTTGGTCTCCGCGTGCACCACACATTCGCAGGCCACCAGCTGTGCGGCGTCGGGGCTGCCAGACTTTTTGGCCAGTTGCATGGCCTGCACCAGGGACGTGCCAATGTGCTTGACCACGGCCCGCGTGGGCGACTGCGTATCAGGGTCCAGGCCCAGCGCATCGCAGATGCCGCGCACCACGTTCTGGTGTGCCAGCGTTTCTTCCAGGTAGCCTTCCCATTCCTTCTTCAGGTCGGGGTTGATGGCGCAGGTGAGGGCAGTGCGGTACACCTGCTCGCCGCCGAGTTCAGTCTCCATCATCTGCAGGACCAGGTCGTCGAGTTGATGGCTGTCGTAGTGGCTTTTGGGCATGGGGGTCCTTGGGTGTTTGGTGGGGGTGAGGGGAATGTGCGCAGGCGTTCATGCAAGGGTGCGCACCTTGGGTTCGCGCTCCCACTGGCGGGTCTGGGCGGCGGCGATGAAGCCTGGGGCGTCTGCCGGGTCCACCACACCTGCGTCGGGCTCGATGCCACCCGCTCGCAGGATGGCCTGGGTGCCCTTGCAGGCGGCAATCGCCTTGAGGTGGCCGAACGCGTCGCGGAACCAGTCCACAGCCGCCGCCTCTTTGGCCAGTAGTGCGCCCATGTCGGGCGACAGGATGGAGGCCACGGCGTCAAACACCACCGATGGCGTGCCCGCCAGCTGGCCGTCGGCGGGCAGCAGAGTGCCATCTTTCAGCACGGCACCGCCCACCTTGGGCGCCACGATCTTCACGGTGGCGCCAACCTTTTCCAGCGCCTTGCGCAGGTTGGCCACCGAGGCACCGTTGGACCCATCGGCCACCAGAATGCCGATAGAGCGGCCCTGCAGTGTGGGCTTCATGCGGTCGATGATGCGCAGGGCGGGCGACAGGGGCAGATCCTGCACGGGCTCGGTGGTCGCAGGGGCGGAGGGTAGCGTGTGCAGACCCAGGCCATCGGCCACGCGCTGGGCAAGTTCTGGGTCCACATGCAGCAGGTGGCCCACCACGGCTTCGCGCACATGCGGGGTACCCACCTTGGACAGCTCGAACACCAGCGCCGATGCCATGTGGGCTTGCTCCAGAGGGCTCTGGCTGCGGTAGAACATGCGGGCCTGGCTGTAGTGGTCTGCAAAACTCTCGGCGCGCACGCGGCCCTTCACGCCATCGTCGGCCTGCGCGAAGTGGCGAAAGCCTTGTGCCAGCGATGCGCGTGGCGTGTCGCCCTGCAGGCTGCTGGGTTCGTAGTTGACGCGGCCCTTGGGCACCTGCATCTGCATATGGCCGTCGCGCTGCATGTTGTGGAACGGGCACTTGGGTGCGTTGATGGGGATCTGCGCAAAGTTGGGCCCGCCCAGGCGCGACAGCTGCGTGTCCAGATATGAGAACAGGCGGCCCTGCAGCAGTGGGTCGTTGCTGAAGTCGATGCCCGGTGGCACGTTGGCGGGGCAAAAGGCCACCTGCTCGGTCTCGGCAAAAAAGTTGTCGGGCCAGCGGTTGAGCACCATGCGGCCAATCGGCTGCAGGGGCACCAGTTCTTCGGGGATGAGCTTGGTAGGGTCGAGGTGATCGAACGGGAAGCTTTCAGCATCCTGCTCGGTGAACAGCTGCACCGAAAGCTCCCACTCGGGAAAGTCCCCCGCCTCGATGGCTTCGAACAGGTCGCGCCGGTGGTAGTCGTTGTCGGCCGATTGCAGCTTCACCGCCTCGTCCCACACGGTGGACTGGATGCCCAGCTTGGGCCGCCAGTGGAACTTCACAAAAGTGCTCTCTCCCGCCGCGTTGAGCAGGCGAAAGCTGTGCACGCCAAACCCTTCCATCATGCGCAGGCTGCGCGGGATGGTGCGGTCGCTCATGGCCCACATGATCATGTGCAGGGTTTCAGGCATCAGCGAGACAAAGTCCCAGAAGGTGTCGTGCGCGCTACCTGCTTGCGGAAAGCCCCGGTCCGGCTCCATCTTCACGGCGTGTACCAGGTCCGGGAACTTCATCGCATCCTGAATGAAGAACACGGGGATGTTGTTACCCACCAGGTCCCAGTTGCCCTCGGGCGTGTAGAACTTGACGGCAAAGCCGCGCACGTCGCGCGGTGTATCTACCGAACCCGCCCCACCGGCTACGGTGGAAAAGCGCGTGAACACCGGGATTTGCACACCGATGTCGGTCAACACCTTGGCGGTGGTGTATTTTTTGAGCGAGTGCGTCAGCTCAAAAAAGCCATGGGCTGCCGTCCCTCGTGCATGCACGATGCGCTCGGGGATGCGTTCATGGTCAAAGTGCGTGATCTTCTCGCGCAGGATGAAGTCTTCCAGCAACGTGGGGCCGCGCGGCGCAGTGCGTAGCGAATTCTGGTTGTCGGCGACCGGGATGCCCTGCTGGGTGGTCAGCACCGGGTGTTTGCCGCCCGCCTGCTGCTGCAGCTCGCCCGCGTTGCCGCGAAAGTTGTCGGACTGGGTGGATGAGGGCAGGGCGGACGGCGACTTGTGGGCCGCGCTGCGCGAGTTAGGGGGTCGTGCCATGGGCGCTCCTGGGTGGTGCGTGGGATAAAACGAAGCCACCATCTTTGGTCGCCCAGCGAGCGCAGCGGGTAGGACATGGCCCCATCGGCGCGTCGTCGGGTGCGGGTGATGGCGGGTCCCGCGGCCGATACGTAAGTGCTTGCAACACACACCCGGCCGACATGGCACTTTGTTACGCTTGCCGGTTCCTTCGGAGGGGATAGCGTGGACGCAAAAAAATGGATGTTGGCCGCCAGCCTGACTCTGGTGGCCTGGGGGGCCCAGGCCCTGCAGATCACCAGCTTCTCGCCCCAGGGCGAGGTGGCGCGTGTGCGCCAGGTGGTGGCCAAGTTCGATACTGCTGCGGTCAATTTTGGTGACCCCAAGGCGCCCGCGCCCCTGAGCCTGAACTGCAGCGATGCCAGCGTCACCAAGGGCACGGGACGCTGGACCGGCGAGCGCGAGTGGGTGTTTGACTTTGAGCGCGACCTGCCGCCGGGCGTGCGTTGCACGGCCAGCGTCAAACAGGGCTTTAAATCGGCCGCTGGCGTAGAACTGACGGGCGCCAAAAGCTATCAGTTCAATAGCGGCGGACCGTTTGTGCAGAACCTCCGCCCCAGCACCTACGATCAGATCGACGAGGAGCAGTTTTTTGTGCTGTTTCTCAATGGCGCTGCCACCACAGCCAGCGTGCAGAGCAACGTGTGGTGTACGGCCGAAGGCGTGGGCGAGCGCATCCCCGTGCGTTTGATCGAGGGCGCCCAGCGTGCCGAAATCCTCAAGGGCCTGGGCCTGGAGAAAGACGCCGCACGCGAGCCTCTGGCTTTTGCCACGCTGGCCTGCAACCGCCGCTTCACCTCGGGTTCGCGCATGCAGATCGTGTTCGGCAAGGGGGTAGCCACCCCCAGCGGCGTCGCCAACACGGTGGAAAAACGTTTCGACTTCAAGGTGCGTGAGCCGTTCTCGGCGGAGTTCAGCTGCGAGCGCGAAAACGCCCAGGCGGCCTGTCTGCCGATCCGCCCCATGATGTTGTCCTTCAATGCGCCCGTGCCGCGCAATCTGGCGGCGGCCATCCGCTTGAAATCTGGCAAGGAAACCCTCAAGCCCCAGATCGATGGCGGCGCAGAGGGCGCCCAGGCCGATGCCCTGGTCAACAGCCTGCAGTTCAACGCGCCGTTGTCCGAAAACACGGCCTTCACCATCGAGCTGCCCAAGGACTTCAAGGACGCCTCGGGGCGCCCGCTGCGCAATGCCGACAACTTCCCGCTCAAGGTGTCTACCGGCGGCATGCCGCCGCTGGCCAAGTTTGCGGCCGCGCCCTTTGGCATCGTGGAACGGTTTGCAGAAGGCCCCGCGTCGGACAACCCGCCTGCGTTGCTGCCCGTGACGCTGCGCAACGTGGAGGCTGCCCTGCGCGTGCAGGGGCTGCAAGCGGGTGTGGCGACAGCCACCGTACCGGCTGGCAAGGTGAGCACACTCAAGCCCCGCACCGACGCAGACATCATTGCCTGGTTCCGCAAGGTGCAGCGCTATGACAGCTATGTGGTGGATCGCAAGCAGGCGCGCCAGGACGTGACCGGCCCTCTGCCCAAGGTGCTCGACAACGACAAGGACTACGTGCAGTCACGCATGCTGTCGCTGCTGGCAGGCAAGGGCGGTGTCAAGACGCTGGACCTGCCCAAGCCCGCGAGCAACGACCCGCGCCCGTTCGAGGTGGTGGGCATTCCCCTCACACCCGGCTTCCATGTGGTGGAGATCGCGTCGCAAAAGCTCGGTGCCTCGCTGCTGGACGACCGCCATGGCGAAGGCCGCATGATGTACGTGCGCACCTCGGCGCTGGTGACCAACCTGGGAGTGCATTTCAAGCTGGGCCGAGAAAACGCGATGGCCTGGGTCACCACGCTGGACAAGGGCCAGCCCGTGCAGGGCGCCACGGTGCGCGTGTCGGACTGCAGGGGCAATGAGCTGGCGCAGGCCGTGACCGACGCACAGGGTATTGCCCGTGTGGAGGGCCTTTCGTCCGAACCCCCCGGCTGCAATTCCAATTCTGAGGACGAGGTCGGCCAGTCGTACTTTGTGAGCGCACGCCACAAGGGCGCGGATGGCGTGGAGGACATGGCCTTCACCTGGAGCGACTGGCAGCGCGGCATCGAGCCCTGGCGCTTCAACGTGCCCGCCAGCCGGGCTCCCGCGCCTGACGAACGTGCCCACACCATCTTCGACCGCACGCTGTTCCGCGCTGGCGAAACCGTGTCGATGAAGCACGTGCTGCGCGCCGAAACGCGCCAGGGATTTGCTCTCTCAGCCTCGCGCCCCGACACCCTCGTCATCACCCACCTGGGCAGCGGCCAGCAGTTCACCCAGCCCCTGGTGTGGCGCGGCACGGCCACGGGGGGGCTCAGTGCGCAAAGCACCTTTGCCATCCCGCCCGCCGCCAAGCTGGGCGTGTACCAGGTCGAGCTGGGAGGCAACGGCACGGTGAACGGCAGCCTGGCGTCGGGCTCGTTCCGCGTGGAGGAGTTCCGCCTGCCGGTGCTGGAAGGGCGCATTGCCCCGGTCGAGAAAAAGGCGCTGGTGCGCGTGCGCTCTGTGCCCACCGACGTGCAGATCAACTACGTGGCCGGCGGTGGCGCCGCCAACCTGCCGGTGCGCGTGTCGGCCCTGGTGCGCGGCAAGTCCCTGCAGTTCAGCGACTACGACACGTTCAGCTTCAACCCGCCCCGCAAGCGTGAGCAGAGCAACGCCGGCAGCGACGACGAAGAAGCCACCGCCAGCCAGGATGCGCGCGTGATCGCCGACAAGCTGCCACTCACCCTCGACAAGAACGGTGCAGGCAAGGTCACCATCGACAACGTGCCCCAGGCACGCCAGCCGCAGGAGCTGCTGCTGGAGGCCACTTACGCCGACCCCAATGGCGAGGTGCAGACCATCCGCAGCACACAAGCGCTGTGGCCTGCCGGTGTGGTGGCGGGCATCAAGACCGAGGGCTGGGTGTCTGCGCGTCAGAAGATCCGCTTCCAGGCCCTGGCGCTGCAGCACAACGGCAAGCCCGCGGCCGACACTTCGCTGCAGGTGCAAGCCATGGCCCGCATCACCACCACCACGCGCAAGCGCATGGTGGGTGGCTTTTACAGCTACGACAACCAGACCGACACCAAGGATCTGGGCACGCTGTGCAGCGGCAAGAGCGACGCGCGCGGCCTGCTGCTGTGCGAATCCAAGCTCGACGAAGCGGGCGAGGTGGAGCTGGTGGTCACCGCCACCGACAAGGACGGCAACACCAGCGTGGCTGCCTCGTCGGTGTGGGTCACGCGCCAGGGCGAGCTGTGGTTTGGCGGTGAAGACCACGACCGCATCGACCTGCTGCCCGAAAAGAAGAGCTACCAGCCTGGCGAGACCGCCAAGTTCCAGGTGCGCATGCCGTTCCGTTTTGCCACCGCGCTGGTGGCTGTGGAGCGCGAAGGCATCATCGAAACCCAGGTGGTGCAGCTGAACGGCCAGGACCCCACGGTGAGCCTGAAGGTGCAGCCCGACTGGGGGCCGAACGTGTACGTGAGTGTGCTGGCCCTGCGCGGCCGCCTGCGCGAGGTGCCGTGGTACAGCTTCTTCACCTGGGGTTTCAAGGCGCCGCGTGAGTGGTGGGCCTCGTTCTGGTACGAAGGCAAGGAATACCAGGCGCCTACGGCGCTGGTGGATTTGTCCAAGCCCGCGTTCCGCCTGGGCCTGGCCGAGATCCGCGTGGGCACAGCGGCCCATCAGATCGACGTGAAAGTCACCACCGACAAGGAAAGCTACGCCGTGCGTGGCAAGGCCCAGGTCACCATCACCGCCACGTTGCCCGGTGGCAAGCCCGCGGCCAATGCCGAGGTGGCACTGGCCGCGGTGGACCAGGCCCTGCTGGAGCTGATGCCCAACACCAGCTGGAACCTGCTCGAAGCCATGCTGCAGCGGCGCAGCTGGGGCGTGGAGACGTCGACGGCGCAGATGGAAATCATCGGCCGACGCCACTACGGCAAGAAGGCCGTGCCCGCTGGCGGTGGTGGGGGCAAGTCGCCCACACGTGAGTTGCTGGACACCCTGCTGCTGTGGGAGCCCGCGCTCAAGCTCGACGCCAACGGCCAGGCCAAGGTCACGGTGCCGCTCAACGATGCATTGACCACCTTCAAGATCGTGGCGGTGGCTGACGCATCTACGGGCCTGTTCGGCACCGGCAGCACCAGCATTCGCGCCACGCAAGACCTGCAGATCATCAGCGGCCTGCCGCCGCTGGTGCGCGAGGACGACCAGTTCCGCGCGCAGATCACGCTGCGCAACACCACCAAGGCCGCCATGAAGGTCGAGGTGGCACCGCGCGCCACACTGCTGGACCTGAAGCCACAAACCATCGACATCCCGCCTGGAGAGGCGCGCGAAGTGGCCTGGGACGTGACGGCCCCCGCGCAGCTGGCGCAAACCCGCGCTGAGGCCATCCTGTGGGAGATTGAAGCCAAGGACCAGGTCAGCGGCGCCCGCGACGCCCTCAAGGCCCGCCAGCGCATCGTGCAGGCGGTGCCGCTCACGGTGCAGCAGGCCACGCTGGTGCAGGTGGACGGTAGCTACAGCCTGGACGTGAACCCACCCGCCGATGCATTGCCCGGCCGGGGCGGCCTCAAGATGTCGCTGCAGCCCAAGCTGGCCGAAGGCCTGCCTGGCGTGCGCGACTGGTGGGCTCGCTACCCGTTTGCCTGCCTGGAGCAAAAGACCAGCAAGGCCGTGGGCCTGCGCGACGGAGCGTTGTGGCAGACGGTGGTGGCGCAGTTGCCCACCTACCTCGACAGCGATGGTCTGGCCAACTACTTCCCGCCGCGTGATGGCGACGGGAACCGGGGCAGCGACACCCTCACGGCCTATGTACTGGCCGCCACGCACGAAGCCGCCAGCATCAACCCCGCGTTTGCCTTGCCCGATGAAGCCCGTGCGCCCATGGAGCGTGGCCTGATCGCGTTTGTGGAGGGCCGCATCCAGCGCAACTTCTGGAGCCCGCGCAAGGACCTGGACATGCGCAAGGTGGCCGCGCTGGAGGCGCTGTCGCGCTACGGCAAGGCCCAGGGTCGGATGGTGAGCAGCATCACCATCGCGCCCAACCAGTGGCCCACGCACACGGTGATCGACTGGGTCAACATCTTGAAGCGCGTGGCAGATGTGCCCGAGCGCGACAAGCGCCTGGCCGAGGCCATGCAGATCCTGCGCAGCCGCCTGTCGTTCCAGGGCACCAAGCTCATCTTCAGCAACGAGCAGGACGACTACTGGTGGTGGCTGATGCAAAACGGCGACGTGAACACCGCGCGCCTGATGCTCGCCGTGATGGACGACCCGGCGTGGAAGGACGATATGGGTCGCCTGGCCAACGGCTTCATCAGCCGCCAGCAGGCGGGAGCCTGGCACACCACCACCGCCAACTTGTGGGGTGGGCTGGCGTTGGAGAAGTTCAGCGCCAAGTTCGAGGCTGTGCCGGTCTCAGGCTCCACCAAGGCCAGCATGGGTGGCAACACCGCCAGCGTGGACTGGAGCAAGGTCGAGCGCGTGAAGGCATCGGACGCCACCGGCGCCCCCAACCAGATCACCTGGTTTGGTGCACCCGCATCGCCCGGCAACCTCAAGAACAACGGCATGTTCCTGCCCTGGGCATCCGGCGCGGGTCGGGCGGGTGGCAAGGAGCAGCTGGCCGTCACGCACCAGGGCCCAGGCAAGCCCTGGCTCACGCTGCAGTCGGTGGCGGCCATCGATCTCAAGGCGCCGTTCGCAGCGGGTTATGCGATCAAGAAGACCATCACCCCCGTGGAGCAGGCCAACAAGTCGCTGCCCGCCGGCCAGTACACGCGGGGCGACGTGCTGCGCGTGACGCTGGAGGTCAACGCCAGCGCCGACATGACGTGGGTGGCCATCACCGACCCCATCCCGGGCGGGGCCACCATCCTGGGCAGCGGCCTGGGCCGCGATTCCGAGATCGCCACGCAGGGCGAAAAGAAGAGCGGCGCAGGCTGGCCCGCGTTCGAGGAGCGCAGTTTTGAGTCCTTCCGCAGCTACTACGAGTACTTGCCCAAGGGCACGGTCAAGATGGAGTACACCGTGCGCCTGAACAATGCGGGCGACTTTGCACTGCCACCGAGCCGGGTCGAGGCCATGTATGCGCCCGAGATGTTTGGCGAGTCGCCCAACGCACGGGTGAAGGTGCAGGTGGCCAAATAAGCCCCAACGCCCCAACGCCCCAACGCCCCAACGCCCCAACGTCGCCATGCACCGCCTCGCCCATCGTCCGCTCCAGGCCTGCACGCCATGAGTCTCAGCGTCTTTCTGGAGCTGCGGTTCTGGCTGCTGGTCGGCTTCTCGCTGGTGCTGCCGGTGGGCATCTATGCGCTGCTGCTTGTCACGCGGTCGATCTCCCGCTGGGCGGTGCTGGGGTTTGGCGTGGCGCTGGTGCTGGTCGCGGGGGTGGATGTGTACCTGCTGCAGTCCATGGCGGCGCAGGCCAAAAGCACGCCTTCTCTGGCCGACGATGCGTGGTTCAGTTCCGAGCTGACGATTGCGCTGTACCTCCTGCCGGTGGTGTTTGGCGGTATAGGCGTCAATCTGATCTCGCATGTGCTGCTGCGCCACCTGACCGAGGCCGAGGGGCGTTTTGACCGTGAGCACTCCGATCGCTGAGTCGTCTGGGGTTTACGATGCTCCGATCCCTTCGATTTCAGAAAGTCAACCCGCCATGATCCTGGGTCTC
Source organism: Acidovorax sp. (assembly GCF_016783915.1). Classification (GTDB taxonomy): domain Bacteria; phylum Pseudomonadota; class Gammaproteobacteria; order Burkholderiales; family Burkholderiaceae_C; genus Acidovorax. Next base: position 18,071 of record NZ_JADHVT010000018.1, on the reverse strand, counting down.
GCTGCCAACCGCTTGCACCACCACACCGAAGATGCGGCGCTCTTTTCCTGGCTGCGCGCATGCGAGGCCGGTATCCGGGAACTGCAGCTGGGGTTGCACGCCGTGGGCCGCACGCACGATGCCATCGCCGCTGCGGGCATGCTGCAGGGGTACCACCCGCTGGTGCGTTACCCCTACGGACGCGAAGGTGGATTGATGAAAGTGGTGGCAGAGGTGGTGGGTATGGGGGAAGGGCGCACGCTCGATGGAGCGATTTACTTCACCGACCCTGTGGACCCTTCTTCCATCTTCCCCGAGGCGCTGGCCCTCAAGCGGCAGTGTGTGATCCATGGCAAGCCGTTTCTCTCCACCGTTGCCAGCGCACGCGACTGGATCGAGATGGAGCGTATCCACGCCGGGCTGCCGCCCGATCCGAAGGCCGACCGGTTTTATGACCATGGCACCCAGACGCTGGCCCTGATTGCGCACGACGCGTGCAAGCAGGCCATGCTCGACTTCGCCGATCGCAACTTTGATGTGCTGTCGCAGTTTCGCCACCGGGTGGCAACCGGCACCACGGGCCAGCGCCTGAACGCCCTGGCCTGGAGCAAGGGCTGGCCCGACGGGCAGCCCTGGGTGCAGCGCTTTAACAGCGGGCCGCTGGGTGGCGACGCGCAGATCGCCGACCTGGTGCTGGAGCGCCGTTGTCACCGCGCCGTTTTTTTTGAGGACCCGCATGTGGCGCGCCAGCACGAGGCCGACATCCAGCTGCTGGAGCGCGCCGTGACCACCGCCACGCACGACGCGGTGTGTGTCACCGTGCCGGGCGTGGCGCAGCGCTGGTGCGATGCCGTGCGCCTGCGCGCAGCGCGCTGATGGCGCTTTCATTTCTGTGCGTTTGTGTTCCTTCCCTTCGCTTTCTTCTTCACCTTGCGCATGCGCACACAGGCCGCCGCTTTGGTGCTGGCGGCCTGCGCCTCGGGCGCCTGTGCCATTCCCGCGTTTGACGAGGTGCGCGCGGACTTCAAGCCCTCCGACACCCTGATCCTCTCGCGCGAAGGCGAGGTGCTGCAGCGCCTGCGCACCGACGCCACCGTGCGGCGCGGCCAGTGGGTGCCGCTGGCCGATGTCTCGCCCGCGCTGCGCCAGGCGCTCGTGCTCAGCGAGGACAAGCGGTTTTTTGAACACAGCGGCGTGGACTGGCGCGCGGCCTCGTCTGCCGCCTGGGGCAACCTGTGGAACCAGCGCACGCGCGGGGCCAGCACCATCACCATGCAGCTCGCGGGTTTGCTGGATGGGGATTGGCGCCAAGGCCCCGGGGGGCGCACCGTGGTGCAGAAGGTCGGCCAGACCGTGGCGGCCCAGGTGCTGGACCGGCGCTGGCGCAAGGACCAGATCCTGGAGGCGTACCTCAACCTCGTGCCGTTTCGCAGTGAGCTGGTGGGTATCGACGCGCTGAGCCGCACCCTGTTTGGCAAGGCAGCCCATGGCCTGGATGACCGCGAGGCAGCGGTGGCGGCGGCCCTGGTGCGTGCGCCCAATGCCCGGCCTGCACTGGTGGCGCAGCGCGCCTGCGGGGTTCTGCGCGAGATGCAGCAGCGCGCTGGTGCCGGGGCGCTGCGTGTGAACTGCAATGCGCTGGACCTGTTCACCACGGCCGCATTGCAACGCCGTGCCTTCGATGCCAGCGAGGGTGTGGCACCACACTTTGCGCGCTACCTGCTGCGCCAGCGGGATAAGGACAGCGTTGTGCCCGAGCGGGTGGCCAGCACGCTGCGCGCGCCGTTGCAACGGTTTGCCATGCAGAGCCTGCAGCAGCACCTGCGCGAGTTGCGCGGGCGCCATGTGGAGGACGGCGCGGTGCTGGTGCTGGACAACGCCACGGGCGCTGTGCTGGCATGGGTCGGCTCGTCCGGCCAGCTCAGCCAGGCCAGCGAGGTCGATGGGGTGCTGGCGTTGCGCCAGCCGGGCTCCACGCTCAAGCCGTTCTTGTATGCCCAGGCGATTGCAGAACGGCGGCTCACGGCGGCCTCGCTGGTAGAGGATTCGCCCGCGCAGATCACCACGGCCGCGGGGCTCTACATTCCGCAGAACTACGACCGACAGTTCAAGGGCTGGGTGTCAGTGCGCACGGCGCTGGCAGCGTCGCTCAACGTGCCCGCCGTGCGCACGCTGGTCATGGTCACGCCCGACGCGTTCCACCGCCAGCTCGGGGCGGTGGGTTTGCCGCTGCGCGAAAGCGGCGATTATTTTGGCTACAGCCTGGCGCTGGGCAGCCCCGAGGTGCCGCTGCTGCACCTGACCAATGCCTACCGCACGCTCGCCAACGGCGGGCGGGCCAGTCCTGTTGCAGTCACGCTCGCCAACGGCGGGCGGCTGACCGCTGTGGCGCTGGCCGATGCCAAGCCCCGCTTCACGCCCGCCATGGATGCGAACGCTGCCTTTATCGTGGGAGACATCCTGTCCGACGGCAATGCACGAGCCCGCACCTTTGGCACCGACAGCGTGCTGGCCACGCGGTTCTGGACGGCGGTGAAAACCGGCACCAGCAAGGACATGCGCGACAACTGGGCAGTGGGCTGGTCCGAGCGCTACACCGTGGGCGTATGGGTGGGCAATGCCAGCGGCGCTGCGATGCATGAGGTCAGCGGCACCAGCGGTGCTGCGCCCATCTGGGCGGCGGTGATGGGTTTCCTGCATGCCCGCGAGCCCAGCCGGGCGCCCAAGGCCCCTCAGGGCTTGGTGCGGGCGGCAGTGCGGTTTGGCCCGGGGCAGCCGCCGTCTGCAGGTGTCCCCCAGCCGTTGGAAGCCGCGCGCGACGAATGGTTTGTGCCTGGCACGCAGCAGTCTTTATTTGCTATTGATTCAATAGCTTCAGAGCCATATTCCACTAGCGCATTTGGCCAAAAATTCTCTAAAAACACTGCCCCCACCCCTACGGCGCCTCCTGCGGGTGCCTCTGCCCGCATCACCGCCCCGGCGTCCGGCACGGTGATCGCGCTGGACCCGGACATCCCGCCCATGCGCCAGCGCCTGCAGTTCACCGCCACGGGCGATGCGGTGCAGTGGCGGCTGGACGGCAAAACTCTGGGCCGTGGGCCTCGGTTGGCCTGGTTGCCCTGGCCCGGGCGGCATGTGGTGCAACTCACCGACGGGCAGGGTAAGGTGCTGGACGAGGTCCGGCTGGAGGTGCGTGGCGCAGGTGTGGTGGCCGCAACTCTCCGGGCAGGTGCGCATTGACGCTATCAATTCCGAGGAATACGGTGTGACTTGGCGGTGCTGTACCGTTCAGGTCGCTGTTTAAAATAGTTACAAACTATCTGTATGTTCTCGTTCCGCCAGTTTTTCTCTCACCGCCTGATCTGGCTGGCTTTGCTGGTGGCCTTGGGCATCGGTGCGTTGTTTGCCCGCACCATCTGGACCATTCGCAACGACGAGTGGACCTACGCGGAGCAGACCAGTACCAACCTGGCCCGCACCTTGGAGCAGGGGCTGGCTTGGTCGCTGGACTCGTTCGACAAATCCCTCGAGGGCGTGGCCCGCGAGGTGGCGCAGCCCGAGGTGTGGGCGCTGCCGCCTGACCTGCGCTCGCGGGTAGTGTTTGACAACTCGCTGCGTGCGCGCGGCGCGGGCGATGTGCTGGTGCTGGACGCTCAGGGCAACGTCATTCTGGACTCAGGCTCCCTGACTCCCCGCCGCGCCAACCTGGGCGACCGCGACTACTTTCTGGCTTTTCGCGACCAGGGCCAGCGCGGGTTATTTGTTGGCAAGCCTGTGCCTTCACGGGTGACCGGCCTGAACATCCTGCCCATCTCGCGCGCTTACTACCATGCAGACGGCAGCTTTGCGGGGGTCGTAGTGGGCGCCCTCCGCCTGAGCTATTTCAACGAACTTTTTGGCTCGGTGAACCTGGGTCCCAGCAGCGGCATCAACATGTTCCGACAGGACGGGGTGGTGATCTCCCGCTTTCCGTATGGCGATGCTGATGTAGGAAAGAACCTTGCGGGCACGCCCAATATGGTGCGCATGCAGCAAGAGGGCTCTGGCTCGTTTGTTGGCGTAGCCGCGCTGGATGGAGTGGAGCGCCTGTATTCGTTCCGGCCAGTGGGCAACTACCCCTTGATCCTGAACGTGGCCCAGTCCACCGAAACCATCCTGGCCAAGTGGCGGAGCAGCGCCTGGGTGCTGGGCGGATTTGCCGCGCTGCTCATGCTGGGTTGCCTGGGACTGGCCCTGCTTTTCGTGCGGGAACTGGTGCTGCGCCAGCAGGTGTCGGTGCGTCTGGCCGAGGCCGAGCACGACCTGCGTACCACCCTCGACAACGTGCCTTCGATGATTGCGTATTGGGATTCCAGCATGCACAACCGGTTTGCCAACCGTGCTGCACTGGAGGAGTTCGGTGCCTACCCGGTGCCCGTGCGCGGCCGACACATCAGCGAGCTGCTCAGCCCAACCCGCTATGCGGCCAGCAAGCCCTACTACGACTATGCATTGGCCGGCGCGCCGCAGCGTTTTGAGCGCACGGACGAGGATCCCCAGGGCCAGCCGCGGCACAGTATCGTCTCCTACCTGCCCGACGCAGACGCGCACGGCGTGGTCACCGGTCTCTTTGTGCAAGTGACGGACATCACCGAGCGCAAGCGCATGGAGAACGAGCTGTTCGACGAGAAAGAGCGCGTGCGCCTGACGCTGCAAGCCATTGGTGATGCCGTGGTCTGCTCGGACGCGAAGGGCATGGTGACCTATCTCAACCCCGTGGCCGAACGTCTCACGGGTTGGCAAGCGTTCGACGCAGCAGGCCACACCGTGGACGAGGTGGTGAGCCTGCGCAGCCCCGACAACGATGAGCCTCTGGCGACCACGCTGCGTGCGGCCATCCAGCGCGGCGTAGCGACGTACCCCGTGCGGGGCGTTCTGTTGCACCGTACCAATGGTCGGCGCTTCCAGGTGGAAGAAACCGCCAGCCCCATCACCGACCGCCATGGCACCGTGACCGGCGCGGTGGCCGTGTTGCGCGACGTGACCGAGGCCGTGGCCATGGCCGAGCGCATGTCCCACCTTGCACAGTACGACGCGCTGACCGACTTGCCCAACCGTGTGCTGCTGCAGGACCGCGCCCAGTTGGCCATGGCCCAGGCGCGGCGCGATGGCAAGTCGCTGGCGGTGATGTACCTGGACCTCGATGGCTTCAAGGAGGTCAACGACCGCCTGGGCCATGATGTGGGCGATGTCCTGCTGGTGCAGTTTGCCCAGCGCCTGCAGGCGGCGGTGCGCGCGTCCGACACCGTGTGCCGGCAGGGGGGCGACGAGTTTGTGGTGCTGCTGCCCGGGCTGGACGGGTTGGAGCCCGCCTGCCTGGTGGCGCGCAAGATCCTGGCGGCCTGCGACGCTGCGTTTGACCTGGCCGGGCAGCCGGTGCGGGTGGGTGTGAGTGGCGGTATTGCGTTGTTTCCGCAGCATGGCAGCACGTTCGATGAGCTGTCGCGCCATGCCGACGGTGCCATGTATGCGGCCAAGCGAGGCGGGCGCATGCGCTTCATGCTCTACCAGGGCCCGGATGCCGATCCCGAGGTGGTGTTGCCCGAGCCCGCTTTGGTGGCCACGGCCCAGTAGTCCACGTGCTAGCGCCCGGCGTCTGGATGGCATGGCACCGCCCGGCACTGGAAATTTGTTGCACGCAGTCGAAAAAATTTTGATGGCTGGCTCTGGCGCCACCGCCTACCATTCGGCGCATTCGCCATTCTGGAGAGCCCGCGTGCCCAACCTGTCCAAAATCACCTGCATCGAAGACCTGCGTGTCATTGCCCAGCGCCGCGTGCCGCGCATGTTCTATGACTACGCCGATTCGGGCTCGTACACCGAGGGCACCTACCGCGCCAACGAAAGCGACTTCCAGCGCATCAAGCTGCGCCAGCGCGTGGCCGTGAACATGGAAGGCCGCACTACCCGCACCACCATGGTGGGTCAGGACGTGGCCATGCCCGTGGCCATTGCGCCCACCGGCCTCACCGGCATGCAGCATGCCGACGGCGAGATCCTGGGCGCCAAGGCGGCAAAAGCGTTCGGCATTCCGTTCACGCTCTCGACCATGAGCATCTGCTCCATCGAGGACGTGGCCGAACACACGGGCCGCCACCCGTTCTGGTTCCAGGTGTATGTCATGCGCGATCGCGACTTCATCGAACGCCTGATCGACCGCGCCAAGGCGGCCAATTGTTCGGCGCTGCAGCTCACGCTGGACCTGCAGATCCTGGGCCAGCGCCACAAGGACATCAAGAACGGCCTCTCGGCCCCGCCCAAGCCCACCATCGCCAACCTCATCAACCTGGCCACCAAGCCGCGCTGGTGCCTGGGCATGCTGGGCACCCAGCGCCGCAGTTTTGGCAACATCGTGGGCCACGCCAAGGGCGTGGGCGACCTGTCGTCGCTGTCGTCATGGACGGCAGAGCAGTTCGACCCGCAGCTCAACTGGGGAGATGTGGAATGGATCAAGAAGCGCTGGGGCGGCAAGCTGGTCCTCAAAGGCATCATGGACGCTGAGGACGCCCGCCTGGCCGTCAACAGCGGTGCCGATGCGCTCATCGTCAGCAACCATGGTGGCCGCCAGCTCGACGGCGCGCCGTCCTCCATCGCCGCGCTGCCCGGCATTGCTTCAGCGGTGGGCAAAGGCATCGAGGTGTGGATGGACGGCGGCATCCGCAGCGGGCAAGACGTGCTCAAGGCCCGCGCTTTGGGCGCTCAGGGCACGCTGATTGGTCGCAGCTTCTTGTACGGCCTGGGCGCCTATGGTGAGGCGGGCGTGACGCGCGCACTGCAGATCATCCAGAAAGAGCTGGACATCACCATGGCGTTCTGCGGCCACACCAACATCAACAACGTAGATTCCTCGATTCTGCTGCCGGGTACCTTTCCCACCGTCTGAGTCCAGGCCTGGCCTTCACCTGGCGGCCGTTGCTGTTGCCGGTGCCGGCAGGCGTTTGAGTGTGGCCAGATAGGCCACCACGTCCTCGCGGTCGCGCGCATCGTCGAGCTGGTAGTCCATGCCTTGGCCGGGGATCAGCGCCTCGGGGTCGGTCAGCCAGGCCTTGAGCGTGGCACGCGTCCACAGCAGCTTGCTTGCGCGCAGCGCGGGCGAGTAGTCAAAGTCCTTCAGCGCCCCCGCGCGGCGCCCCACCACGCCCCGGTGTGCAGGGCCGTCTCCATGCTGGTCCGGGCTGTGGCAACTGCTGCAGTGTGCGGCGTACAGTGCCGCGCCGCGCTCTACCGACTGGGCTGCTGCGGGGCTGTAGGCCCCCCACACCAAGGTGGCCGCAACGGCAACCCAATGAACAGGTGACAGTGGGCGAGGCAGAGGCATGGCGGGCAGCATGGGGTGGAAAGTGCGAGCGTTGTGGGCAGAGGGGACTCTGGCAGTACGGACAATCCCGCTGTCTGGATTCATGCCCGTCGCGGTTGGGGTGCCCGACACCTCAGCTACACCAATTTACGGAGCCGGGGCACCGTTTTTGTGCCCGGCTACATCCAAAGTGCCTGCTGTGGCGTATTCACCTACAGCAAAGCCCCGCAGGGCCTGCCAACCCGATCAATCCAAGACAATGGGCGCATGAGCACCCTCCACCCAGACAGTGAACTGATGGACCTCCTTGACCGCATCGCCGCGCAGGACGATTCCGCGCTGAAAAGACTGTACGAGCGCACCTCGTCGCAGCTTTTTGGCTTGGCCTTGCGCATCGTCCGTAACCGCGACGCGGCGGAGGATGTGCTTCAGGAGGCGTTTTTGACCATCTGGCGCGGCGCGGGCAACTATCGCGCATCGCTGAGTCCGCCCATGGCGTGGATGGGTTTGATCGTGCGCAGCCGGGCGCTGGACGCCCTGCGCAAGCGCTCCACCGACCGGGCCGATCTCATGAATGAGCTGGATGACGAGATGGCGCAGACGCTGGAGGGAGATACGCCCAACCCCATGGACGCCGCCGATGCCAGCGAGCAGGCCTTTGCACTGCACCACTGCCTGGGCAAGCTCGATCACAAGCAGCGCGAAGTGGTGAGCCTGGCCTACCTGCGCGACCAGAGCCACGGCGAGCTGGCCGAGCAACTCAAGCTGCCGCTGGGCACCGTCAAGACCTGGATTCGCCGGGGCCTGGAACAGCTGCGCACCTGCATGGCGCGTTTTGCGTGAGGTTGCCATGAACATTACCCAACACCCCGAACTGCTCGACCGTCTGGCTGCCAGCTATGCCCTGGGCACGCTGCGTGGCGGCGCCCGCCGCCGATTTGAAAGCTTGGCACGCGAACACGCCACCGTGCGCGCTGCCGCCCTGGTCTGGCAGACCCGCTGGTCCGGCCTGACCGAGTTGCAGCCCGCCATCCACCCCGCGCCCGCCGTGTGGACGCGCATCGACAACCTGGTGCAGGCCGACCGGGCTGCGGCAGCCATGCTGGCTGCCCGTGTTCCACAGGCCGCTGAGGCACGAGGAGGTTGGTGGCGCAACCTGCTGGTGTGGCGCGGTGCGGCGGCTGCGGGCGCCATCGCCACCCTGGCGGCTGTGGTGGTGGGGGTGCAGGTCAATGGAGGCCTGCGTGCCACCACGGGCGCGCAGATCGCCACGCTGCAACAACAACTGCAAGCCACGCCCCAGATCCAGTACGTGGCCGTGCTGGCAGATGACAAGGCCGATGCGTCGATGTTGGTGACTTTCGACCCCAAGAACAACCAGCTGGTGCTGCAGCGCGTGGGCGGCTTTCAGGAGGGTACGGACAAGTCCCTCCAACTGTGGGCGCTGCCGCCCGCTGGCGGCCCGCGCTCATTGGGCGTGCTGGGGCAGGACAAGTTGCTCAAGCTGGTGGCCCAGGAGGGCGATGTGAAAGAAGTGCCCACGCTGGCCATCAGCCTGGAGCCACGCGGCGGCGTGCCCAGCGCTACCGGCCCCACCGGCCCGGTGCTGTTCAAGGGCGCACTCATCCGCAAGGCGACCTGATCGCCTGCGCTGATGCAGCACTACGCTGCCACAGGCCCCGTGCTGTGCCGCTCATCGGCCGCACGGGGCCTTTTTGATGGGCCCTGCCTTTTGGCTGGCAGGGCGGGTGCCGATGGGGCAACCTCCGGGGCAGCGTTGGCGCCCTGGGGTTTCACGGTCTGCCGACCTGTGCGGCGCTATCCAGGCACGGATGCATGAAGCTATTTTGGGCGCCGCAGGCACGCCCCGCTACGCGCGCCCGTCAAGTAGGCAGCATTCAATAAAAAAATGATAATTGTGATGTAAATACTATTGCATTTCTATTTTTGCTGTTTAAAAATGATTTCCGGGGGTTTGAATCCAGCGGCGCCGCCTCGGCGTATTGAGGGTGGGGCGCTCGCTCCCCACCACCATCTACGAGGAGATTTCCATGCCATTGAAAAAACTCAGTCTGGCCGTGCTGGCCATGCTGGCCGCAGGTACCGCCGGTGTCAGCCTGGCTTCCAGTCACCGCGAGGCGCCGTTCATCACAACCCAGCCCAAGGTTGACGGCAGTGACTTTTACCTGTTCAACAGCTACGAACCGGGTCGAGCGGGCTTTGTCACCATGATCGCCAACTACCTGCCCCTGCAGGATGCCTATGGCGGCCCCAATTACTTCAGCCTGGACTCGAATGCGCTGTACGAGATCCACATCGACAACAACGGCGACGCGGCGGAGGACATCACCTTTCAGTTCCGTTTCAAGAACACGCTGAACAACGGTGGCAATGGCATCACCCTCGATATCGGCCCTGACGGTGCCCGCAAGAAGGTGGCGATCCCGCTGCGCAATGCCGGTGGCATCAGCGGCGCGGCGGGCGACCCGCTGGCCTACCGCGAAGAGTATGAGATGTTCATCGTGCGCGGTGACCGCCGTACCGGCAAGCGCGAGCAGATCACCATGGCCGGTGGGGGCGCTACCTTCACCAAGCCCATCGACTACATCGGAGAAAAATCGCTGGGCAATGCGGCCGCCTACGACGCCTATGCCGGCAAGTATGTGTATGGCATCAACATCCCCGGCTGCTCCACCCCCGGCAAGGTGTTTGTGGGCCAGCGGCAGGACCCGTTCCCGGTGTCGCTGGGCACCATCTTTGACCTGGTGAATGCGCCTGCCGCCGTCATCACCAGCGAGTCGAATGCTGCGGCCTTCGGCGCTGGCCAGATCGCCAACAAGAACGTGACTTCGCTCGCGGTGGAAGTGCCCACCAATTGCCTCACGGCAGCGTCGGGCGAGAAGGTCATTGGCGGCTGGACCACTGCCAGCCTGCGCCAGGCCCGCTTGCTCAATGGCAAGCCCGAATCGGGCCTGCAAGCCAGCGAAAAGGCCGGTGGCGCATGGACGCAGGTCTCGCGCCTGGGCATGCCGCTGGTCAACGAGGTGGTGATTGGTCTCAAGGACAAGGACAAGTTCAACGCGTCCAAGCCCAAGGATGATGCTGCCAACTTTGCGGACTATGTGACGCACCCCACGCTGCCCGCGCTGGTCGAGACGCTGTTTGGCGCCAAGGCCCCCACCAACTTCCCGCGCACCGACCTGATGACGGCGTTCCTTACCGGGCTGCCCACCGTCAACCGCCCCGGCAACATCACCGGCCTGGGTGCAGGCGGCCCCCTGGCCGAAATGCTGCGCCTGAACACAGGCATTGCCGCCACGGCTGCACCTGCGCAGAACCCGCTGGGGGTGGTGGCAGGGGACGCGGCAGGCTTCCCCAACGGGCGCCGCCTGGGTGACGATGTGGTGGACGTATCGCTGCGCGTGGCTATGGGCGCGCTGTGCACGGTGACGGGTGCCACGGACACGCTCAAGGTGGGCTGCAAGCCCGGTGATGCCCCTGCGGGAGGCGTAGCGTTTGTGGACGGCTCGCGCACCAAGGCCACCGACTACCGTACAGCTTTCCCTTATGTGAATCCACCGCTGCCCGGTGCCAAGAACTTCTGACCCGAAGGAGACACACCATGCAAAAGAACCTTCGGATTCAGCGCCTTGCCCTTGCTTCGGTGGCGGCATTGGCCATCACCGGTTGCGGCGGGGGCGGTAGCGGCGACAACACGGCAGACCCTGGCAATGGGGGCCCCGTGATGGTGAATGCGTTCGCGTATGTGCAGCCCATTGTGGCCAGCGGTGCGTCGGACACCACCGAGCCTCAGGCGGTGGACCAGCTGGTGCTGTCCAGCACCGAGACTGAAGAGCCCGATTCGCGGCTCTGACCCTAGCGCGATGACCTGGCTGCGCCCTGAATGGGCGCGGCCAGGAACATCCGTGTGTGAGTGCGTCTACCCCGATATCCGTTGTTGTCACGAGCCCATGAAGAAATCTCCTCACTGTTTGTGCGCGGCCTTGTGCCTGGTGTTCTGGGCGGGCACGGCCATGGCTGCCTTGCCGCAGGACTTGACCCCCGGCCTGGATGCCGAGGTGGTCGAGCGCCTGCCCGAGCGTGTGAGCGCAGCTCCCGCCACACCCCAGGCCGCCGCCACCACGGCGCGGCGATGGATCACGTTGTCACGTGAGACGGCTGACCCGCGATACCTGGGCCGGGCACAGGCGGCGCTGGCAAGCTGGTGGGGCCAGGCGGACGCCCCGGCCGATCTGCTGGTGTTGCAGGCCACCGTGGAGCAAGGGCGCCATGAATTTTCAGCAGCGCGCGCAACGCTGGAGCGTGCCTTGCAAACCAACCCGGCACAGGTGCAGGGCTGGCTCACGCTGGCCACGCTGGAGCGTGTGGCCGCGCGCTATGAGGCCGCCGAGGCCGCTTGCCGCAACGTAGCTCGCTATGGTGCCGCGCTGTATGCCACCGCCTGCCTGCTCGAAACCCGCTCACTGCAAGGCCAGCATGATGCCGCGCGCAATGGCTTCACCGCGCTGCGGCAGCAGGTTGCGGGGGATGCTGCCCAGCGGGCCTGGATTGGGTCGCTGCTGGCCGAGAGCGAAGAGCGCGCTGGGCGCGATGATGCCGCCGACGCTGCCTACCGCCGCAGCCTGGCCGATGCCCCTGACGGCTACACCGCGCTGGCCTATGCCGACCAGCTCCTGCGCCGCAACCGTGCGAGCGCCGCGCTGGAGGTGCTCAGGCACCAGCCTGACAGCGACTCCGTGCTGCTGCGCCGTGCACAGGCCCTGCGGCTGATGGTGGACGCCGCGTGGCAGCCCCTGGTGCGCGACCTGGAAGCGCGTTTTGCCGCCATCGCGGCGCGCGGAGAGGGGCTGGACGCCCACGCCCGGGAACGGGCCTTGCTGGCGCTGTGGTTGCAGGGGCAACCCGCCGCCGCATGGAAGGCGGCCCGCACCAACCTTGCCCTGCAAAAAGAGCCACTCGACTGGTGGCTTGCACTGCAGACCTCTGAGCAGTCGGGCGACGCTGCTGCCCACCAGGCCGTGCGGCAGGCCCTGCAGCAAGCAGGGCTGCAGGACATGCGCCTGGCGCGCTGGCAGACCCGGGGAGGCCAATGATGCACTGCAGGCACTGGATATCGGGTGCCCTGCGGGCCGCGGCGGCTGCGGTGTTGGCCTGTTTGGTGCTGGCGCCCAGCGCCTGGGCCCACAAGGCCAGCGACGCCTATCTGCGGGTGGCGGATGCACCGGCCCCCCAGGGCACTGCAGGGGCGGGCGCATCGATAGGCCTTGTGTTGTCGGTGGCATTGAAGGATGTGGATGCCGCGCTGGAGCAGCTCGATGCTGATGGCGACCGCCAGCTCACATGGGGCGAGGTGCGACAGTCCATGCCCGCCATCGTCCAGTGGGTGGGCCAGGGCATGTTGTGGCAGTGCGACGGAACGGCGACGGTGCCTGACTGGCGATTTGAAGCGCTGGAGCAGCGCACCGATGGGCGTTACGCGCGACTGGCTGCCACGCTGCCCTGTGCGCCAGCCCAGGCGGTCACCCTGCGCTACGGCCTGATGCAGGGCCTCGACCCCACACACCGCCTGCTGGTGGGCGGCGCGTTGAGCGGCCGGACGCTGGCGGCCGTGCTGGCCCCTGACGGGCGCTCCGGCACCGACCTGCGCTCTGCGGGCAGCCGCGCCGGACAAGCGGGGGCAGACGGTGCGGAAGGGGCTCAAGGCGCGGACGCAACAGAGCCCGGCGCCCCGCGCGGCGGGTTGGCAACGCTGCTGCACTTTGTGACCGAGGGGGTGCACCACATCCTGGCTGGCTACGACCACCTGGCCTTTTTGCTGGCGCTGTTGCTGCCGATCTCCCTGTCGCGGCCGCAGTCTCGTCGCCATCGCGATCTGCCTTCGCATACGGAGTCCGGCACAACGCCAACCGCTGAAACCCCGCCTTCCGGCGCCAGCGACCGCCTTGCCGGGATCAAGGCGCTGCTCATCACGGTGACCTGTTTCACGGTGGGCCACTCCATCACGCTGGCACTGGCGGGCCTGGGCTGGGTCACCGTGTCGGGCAACTGGGTGGAGCCCGCCATTGCCATCAGCATCGGCATCTCGGCGTTGCTGAACCTGTTTCCTGTCAACGGCCTTCGCGGTAGCTGGCTTGCTCTGGGATTTGGGCTGGTGCACGGGCTGGGTTTTTCCGGGGTACTGGTGGAAGCTGGCGTGTCGGGGGCTTCGCTGTTGTGGGCCTTGGCAGGGTTCAACCTGGGGGTCGAAATGGGCCAACTCTTGGTCGTAGCCCTGTGGTGCGCTGTCTCGGTGGTTCTGGCGCGCTGGGCCTGGTATCGCTCGGTGGTGGTGCGTGGCGGCTCGATTGCGCTGCTGGTGCTGTCGCTGTACTGGACCGTGCAGCGCTTGGCCTTCGCTGGCTGAAGACACCGGTGGTCGGTCCAGCGGGTTGGCCAGACCCTGTTGATGCGCCAAAGACCCTGCGCGGCACTCTGGGATTCGCATCCAGATGCTGCCTGTGTGCGTAATGAAGCTGTCGTAGCATTTATTTACAAACACAAGGAGCGTCCCATGAAGAGTCCCCTTTCCATTGCCGCGTTGGCGGGCGTTGCGCTGGCCTGCGGGGCGGCCCAGGCCGACACCGGCAAGCTGCTGCTCACCGGCGGTGTCAGCACCATTGCCGGGTCGGCGGGCGGCGGTTTGACCCCCTGGGCGGTGATTGGCAGCAACGCCACCGAGGGCGAGGTGGGCGTCAGCGCCCACGCCACCCGCGCGGCCACGCAGGACTACAGCCTGAACGGCTATGGCGTGGCACTGGGCCTGCACGACCGCCTGGAGCTGTCGCTGGCACGCCAGGACTTTGATGCCTCGCCCTCCATCGCGCTCAATGGCATTGCCCCCTTTGGTGTCACGCCCGGCCAGCACATCAAGATGGACGTGCTGGGTATCAAGCTCAAAGTGGCGGGCGACGCGGTGCTCAACAGCGACAGCTGGATGCCCCAGATTGCGGTGGGGCTGGAGCACAAGCGGGTGCACCCGGGCTCCATCGGCTCGGTGCTGGATTTTCTGGGCACCAAAACCAGCGGCACCGATGTGTACGTGAGTGCTACCAAGCTGCTGCTGGCGCAAAGCCTGCTGGTCAACGGCACGCTGCGCTACACCAATGCCAACCAGAACGGCCTGCTGGGTTTTGGCTCGGCCGCACCCGGCAAGAACAGCCGCAGCCTGCAGCCCGAGTTCTCGGTGGCGTACCTGATCAACAAGAACCTGGCGGTGGGTGCCGAATACCGCTTCAAGCCCAACAACCTGCAGGCGCTGGGCGCTGCGGCAGGCCTGGGCACTGCCCTGCGCGAAGACGACTGGAAGGACATCTTTGTGGCCTGGGCGCCCAGCAAGAACGTGTCGCTCACGCTGGCCTATGTGGACCTGGGCCGCATCGTGCCCGGCATCACCAACAACCGCCGCCAGACCGGTTACTACCTGTCGGCCCAAGTCGCTTTCTGAGGAGATTGTCATGACGCACCCCAAAACCCTCATGGCACTGGCCATCGCTCTGAGCGGTTTGCTTGCTGCCCCGGCCTTTGCGCAGACTGCTGCGGCTCCAGCGGCGACCACCACCACCACCACCCCTGCCGGCCTGTACCAGGCCCTGGGTGAAAAGCCCGGAATCACCCGCCTGGTGGACGATTTCGTGAACCGTCTGGTGAAGGACCCACGCATCGGCAGCCACTTCAAGGACACCAAACCAGCCGCCCTGAAGGAAAGCCTGACCGACCAGTTCTGCCAGTTGAGCGGCGGCCCTTGCAAATATGAAGGCGCTGACATGAAATCGGCCCATGCCGACATGGACATCAACAAGGGCCACTTCAACGCCCTGGTGGAGGTGCTGCAAAGCGCCATGGATGCCCAGGGCATACCGTTCGCTCAACAAAACCGCCTGCTGGCCTTGTTGGCGCCCATGCACCGTGATGTGATCACCAAGCGGTAAGACAATGAAAAACGCTATTTTTTTCATAGCGGCTGGCGCAATATTCACTAGCGCTTCCGCCGGAAATGTCCAGATCCAGGTGCTGGACCGCGATGGCAAGCCCGTGCCCGACGCGGTGGTGGTGGTCTACCCCAGTGCCACTGCGGGCGCGGCCCCCAGCCTGTTGCAGCCCAGCCCCACCATCGAGCAGGAGCGCATGCGTTTTGTGCCCGCGGTCACGGTGGTGATGCCGGGCTCCACCGTGCGGTTTACCAACCAGGACCGGTGGGACCACCACGTGCGCGGCAACCCCACTGGTGCGTCCGCCGCAGCAGCACCGGCTGCAGCGACTTCCAATTTTGAGCTGCGCCTCGCGGGCAAGGCCGATGGCAAGCCCGCCAACTTTGCGGACGTCAAACTCGACACCCCTGGCGTGGTGCTGCTGGGCTGCCACCTGCACGGTTCCATGCGCGGCCACGTGTTTGTGACCGATTCGGCCTGGACACTCAAGACCGACAACGATGGCATTGCCCGATTTGCCAGCGTGCCGGATGGCGCCGCACAGGTGCGCGTGTGGCACGCCGAGCAACTGGTGGACCTGCCGCGCAAGGCGCTGAATGTGGTGCCCGGCCCGGTGCTGGATACCGTGCAGCTCAGCGTGGTGCCGCGGGTGCGCCGTGCACCGCCAGCCGCGCCCGCAGGCCCTGGCAACAGTCCCGGTGGACCCATGGGGTCGTACAGCCTGGCGCCCGTCTCGCCTCCCCAGGCACATCAGCACCCTGGCAGCTGACCCGCCACCACAGCGGGTGGTCCAAGGGAGGGGGGTCAGCAGGGCAGCGATTTTTTGGGGCTTGGTCCTTCGCCCGCTCTTTCGTCTGAGTGTCTGCGGGCGTCCCCCTGCGGGGTCGTCCACAGGCTCTCAGGTCAGCCCGGCAGCTTGAGCCCGCCCGGTCCGGAGGGCACGGTGTTGGCGCTGCTCTTTTGGCTGCCGGCCGTTGCACTGCCCACGTCCTGCTTCACGCTGCCAGGGGGTGCGTTCAGGTACAGGTACAGCGCTTGCGCATCCACGTCGCTGAGTTGCCCGAGCGACTCGAAGGGCATCACCTGGATCGGTGTGCCGTCAGGCCGCTTGCCCGTGCGCAGCATGGCCACAAAGCTTGCGGCGTTGGGGTAGCGTGCCAGGGCGCTGTCGGCACTGTGTGTGCCAGGGCGGATGTCTGCTGCCGCAGGCCAGTCAGGCGGGCCGCCGGGGATTTTGCCGCCCGACAGGTCGGCACCATGGCAGCCGATGCACATGTTGGCCACGTACTGGCCGTTGGCCAGCGTCACTCCGGCAGCCGTCGGCCGTGAGGGGGCCAGCTGGTGGTCAATGCGCGAGGCCGCGTCGGGAATGGCACCCAGCCCATACAGCACCCAGGCAGGGTGCGGCAGATCGATCACGGCCTGCGTGCCCTCCTTGGGGGGGAACTGGCGCACATACGACACCAGGGCGTTCAGGTCTTCGTTGGTGAAGCGGTTGTAGTCCTCGCTGGGCATGACCAGCACCGGGCGGCCATTGGGCTTGACGCCGTGGCGGATCACGCTGTTCCAGTCCTCGGGCTGGTAGCGCGCCACCACGCCAGCCGGTGTGATGTTAGGCCCTACGATGCGCGTGCCCTTGCCATCGTTGACGAACTCGCGGCCTGTGCCTTGTGCGCCATGGCAGTCGGTGCAGCCACGCGATGCATACAGATAGCGCCCACGTTCGATGGTCTGCGCATCGGTGGTGTAGGCCACGGGGCGGGGTTTGATGTCGATGTAGCGGTTGCGTTTTTGCTCGGCCAGGTACAGGCCGCTGGCGGCGGTGGCGACAACGATCACGCCCAGCAGCAGCGCGCTGCCTGCGGTCCATTTGATCCAGCGTTTCATGGTGGTATCCCTCTTCTTCGAATGGTGGCGGACGGGCTGAACGAATCAGCATGCCCAGGCGCCGGATTCTGAAGTCGAAGAAGCGGTTTGTGGCACCCCACCACCGCAGGGTATGGCGGGGCCGGTGACATTTGTCACAAACGGCCCGCCAGTGTGAGCAGGTGTAGCCTGTTCACACGCGCTCCATATCCTCTCAGCGCTCGATGGTCTTGTTCCAGCGCGCGTTCCACGCAGGGCGGTTGGCGTTCACGCTGTCCCAGTCCAGCGTCACGGCGTTTTTCATCCACTGGCTGATCTGCGCGACCTGGGCGGCACCTTCACCCACGGCAGGCGCCTTGGGGTTGGTGGGAATCTGCGCGCCAAACTGCAGCACGTTGGCCTGTGCCAGCGGGCTCAGCAGAAACTCGGCCAGCTTTTGCGCCAGTTCGGGCTCGCTGTTCTTGGCGATCACGCATTGGCCGGTCATCAGCACCACCGAGCCCTCCTTGGGCTGTGCGTATTCCACCGGAATGCCCTTGGCTTTCAAGGCCGCCACACTGGTCGGCGTGAGCGGGAAGATCGCCGCTTCGCCCGTCTGCACCATCTCCGAAATCTTGGCCGAGCTGGGGATGTACTCCAGCACGTTGGGGCCGATGGTCTTGGCCCAGTTGTTGAAGCCAGGCTCCACGTTCTTGTCGTTGCCACCCTGGATGCGGTTGAACATCAAAAAGCCGTGCAGCCCGAACGACGACGACGGCATGGACTGGAACACCACCTTGCCCTTGTACTTGGGGTCGGCAAAGTCCATCCACGACGTAGGCGCGGCCCAGCCCTTTTCGGCAAACATCTTGGTGTTGTAGGCGATGCCGGTCATGCCCAGGCTCACGCCGCTGGCCAGGTCG
>NZ_JADHVT010000094.1 GCF_016783915.1 Acidovorax sp. | reverse complement strand
CGAGGCCTTCACAAAAAAGCAGCCGATGATGGACGCCACGATGGACACGGCGCCCAGCGCCAGCGGGTACACCACGGCATTGACTTGGGCGGTGGCCACCATCAGGGCGCCCAGCACCATGGTGGCGATCAGCGTCACGGCATAGGTCTCGAACAGGTCGGCCGCCATGCCAGCGCAGTCGCCCACGTTGTCGCCCACGTTGTCGGCAATCACGGCCGGGTTGCGCGGGTCGTCCTCGGGGATGCCGGCCTCCACCTTGCCCACCAGGTCGGCGCCTACGTCAGCGCCTTTGGTGAAGATGCCACCGCCCAGTCGCGCAAAGATCGAGATCAGCGACGAGCCGAACGCAAAGCCGATCAGCGGGTTGAGCAAGGTGGCCAGGTGGGCCATGGGTGTGTGGTTGCCGTTACCCGCCAGGAACCAGTAAAAGCCCGTGACACCCAGCAGTCCCAGTCCCACCACCAGCATGCCGGTGATGGCACCGCCGCGAAACGCCACGTCCAGCGCCGGGCCGATGCCGTGGGTGGCCGCCTGCGCGGTGCGCACGTTGGCGCGCACCGACACATTCATACCAATGAAACCGCACGCGCCCGAGAGCACGGCGCCCACCACAAAGCCCACAGCCGTGGTGCCGTCCAGAAACACGCCGATCAGCACGGCCAGTACCACGCCCACAAGGGCAATGGTTTTGTACTGGCGGGCGAGGTAGGCGGCGGCGCCCGCCTGGATGGCGGCGGCAATCTCCTGCATGCGGGCGTTGCCCGGGTCTTTGGAAAGGATCCAGCCCCGGGCCCAGATGCCGTAGGCCACCGCGATGAGCCCGCAAACGAGGGCCAGGATGAGAGGGGATGTCAGTGCTGAACTTGCAGCCATTCAATTCTCCTTGGTGTGTTGCACGGAGGGGGACCAACGCATCGGTGGCTTCCCCGCTGCGTTGCTTCCTCGTGCTACCCATGCGTTTCGCGCAGGAGCCGATTGGCCAACAGACCCAATTTACAGGCAAACGCCGGTTTGCAAGCGGGCAGAAAGGGGCGTGCGCCTAAAATCAGGGTTAATCCCGACGCTTCGTTGCGCTGCATCAGTGCCGAAGGCCTCGCGGGTTATCGTCAACAAACCACTATCCAAAGACATGTCCCTCAACAACGTCCCCCCAGGCAAGAACGTTCCTGACAGCTTCAACGTCGTCATCGAAATCCCGATGAACGCCGACCCGATCAAGTACGAAGTGGACAAGGAATCGGGCGCCATTTTTGTGGACCGTTTCATGACCACCGCCATGCACTACCCCACCAACTACGGGTATGTGCCGCAGACGCTGTCGGGCGACGGCGACCCGGTGGATGTGCTGGTGATCACGCCTTACCCGCTGTTCCCCGGTGTGGTCGTGCCTTGCCGCCCCCTGGGCATCCTGATGATGGAAGACGAGGCCGGTGTGGATGGCAAGGTGATTGCCGTGCCCACCTCCAAGATCCTCCCCATGTACGACCACTGGAAGACCATCGACGACGTGAACGCCATGCGCCGCAACGCCATCGCCCACTTCTTCGAGCACTACAAGGACCTGGAAAAGGGCAAGTGGGTCAAGGTGCTGGGCTGGGAAGGCATCGACGCTGCCAAGAAGGAAATCACCGACGGCATCGACAACTACAAGAAGTCGCAAGCCTGATAGCCTTTGGGCGATTTCTGCCCGTAGCGCTGGTGTGATATGCGCCAGATGCTATCAAAATAAAAGCACGCCATCCATCTTGGATGGCGTGTTTTTTTGTGGGCGGCACCCTGCCAGGGTAGGGAAAAGCCGCGCCATGTGCGGCTGGGCGCGCTGATAGACTGCATTTTGTTACATGGCTGCGGCTGTTCCGGTGTTTCGAGGTACTTTGAGGTGATTCATGAAAATTTCTGATCTGCGCATTGGCGTCAAGCTGGCGGCGGGTTTCCTGGCGGTGGTGTTGCTGACCGCCTTGCTCGGCGCCATTGCGCTGGTGCAAATGTCCCGCATCCACGCCAACGCCGAGGAGATCGCCACCAACCTGCTGCCCAGCGTCACGCAAACGGGCGAGCTGCGCGTGCTGCTCAACCGCATGCGCCGTGCGGAGGCTGGCATGGTCGGCGCGCGCAGCGCGGCCGAGGTCAAGGCGTTTGCCGAGCAGGTCGCCGCGCGCCACAAGGACCTCAGCCGCGTCGAGGCGGTCTACGAGCCGCTCATCGATATGCCCAAGGAGCGTGAGGTGTTCAACGCCTCCAAAACCCGCAAGGCGGCCTATGTGGCCTTGCAGGACAAGCTGGCGGACATTGCCAAGGGCGTGGATTTCAGCACCGCCGAGACCATGGAGCTGACCGCTGACGCCTTGAGCATGCTGTATTCGGGCGAGTCGGAGTCAGCTTTTGTGGCCACTGCCGAGACGCTGGGCGAGCTGCAAAAGATCAATGCGGACGCCGCCTTGCAAGCCAACGAGGAAGCGAAGACAGTGTTCAATGTGGCGCGCGCCTGGGTGCTGGGCACACTTGCGCTGTGCGTGGCACTGGCCGCCGTGCTGGGCGTGGCCATCACTCGCGCCGTGACCCGTCCGGCCCACCATGCTGTGCAGGCTGCCCGCGCCATTGCAGATGGCGACCTGGCGACCGAAGTGCCTTCGGGTGGCAAGGATGAAATGGGCCAGCTGCTCAACGCACTGGGCGACATGCGGGCCAATCTGGCGCGGGTGGTGTCTGGCGTGCGCAGCAATGCCGAAGGCGTGGCCTCAGCCAGCGCGCAAATCGCCTCCGGCAACAACGACCTGAGCGCGCGCACAGAACAGCAGGCCTCGGCCCTGGAAGAAACGGCAGCCTCCATGGAAGAACTGGGCTCCACCGTGCGCCAGAACGCCGACAACGCCCGCGCCGCCAACCAGCTGGCCGTCAGCGCCAGCACCGTGGCCGTCCAAGGCGGAGACGTGGTGGCCGAAGTCGTCGAGACCATGAAAGGCATCAACGCCAGCAGCAACAAGATTGCAGACATCATTAGCGTCATCGACGGCATCGCCTTCCAGACCAATATCCTGGCCCTCAACGCAGCCGTCGAAGCCGCCCGCGCCGGCGAACAAGGCCGGGGCTTTGCCGTGGTGGCCGGAGAAGTACGCAACCTGGCAGGGCGCAGCGCAGAAGCCGCCAAGGAAATCAAAGCCCTCATCACCGCCAGCGTGGAACGCGTGGAACAAGGCACCGCCCTGGTCGACAAAGCCGGAGCCACCATGACCGAAGTCGTCAGCGCCATCCGCCGCGTGACCGACATCATGGGAGAGATCAGCGCCGCCAGCAGCGAACAAAGCGCAGGAGTCGGCCAGGTGGGAGAAGCCGTCACCCAGATGGACCAGGCCACCCAGCAAAACGCCGCCCTGGTGGAAGAAATGGCAGCGGCTGCCAGCGCCCTGAACGCCCAGGCCGGCGAACTGGTCAACGCCGTGGCCGTGTTCAAGCTCGACGCCAACAGCACATCAAGCCAAAGCCCGGCGCGCACCAGCGCAGCCCCCGCCCGCGCTCCCATGGCAGCGCCCAGCTACAAAGCCCCGGCCCGCAGCAGCCTGGGCAGCAGCGCCAAGAGCAGCAGCAAACCCGCCGCCAGCCTGGCAGCGCCCAAGACCGGCAGCGCAGCGCCAGCGGCCCCAGCAGCCAGCGCCGCAGCCCCCAAACCGGCAGCGCCCAGCCCGGCACCGGCCAAGGCCGGGGGCAACGACGACGACTGGGAGAGCTTCTGACGAGGGCCAGACAGGTCCCTGGATGAAGAGTTCAGGTCAAAACGGCTGCAAGCGCAGGTGGAACATGCGCTGACAGCTATCAAAACAGAAGTAAAGAAGCACGCAGAGGGGACATCTTCTGCGTGCTTCTTTTTGCCCTTGGGAATGCGCCGTCCCTTTGGGTACGGCAGGGGACTTTTCCGTACTGCTCTCAGCGGTGCGGGTTGGGATACACCAGATGCAGCCCTGGCAGCTGCGGTCGCTGGAACGGTTGCCACACCACGCCCGGCCCGTGCGGCTGGCCCAGCCGGTCGGCCACGGCCCACCAGGCGCTAGGGTTCAGGCCGATGCCAAAGTGGCTGGCCACCACTTCGATGTTCTCGGTGTGGGGGTTGTGGTCGGCGGGCGCCTGGATGCTGCCGCGCCAGGCCACCACGCCGTCGGTGCGCGAGTAGATGCTGGTAGTGGGCACCGGGGGCGCTTCGGGCAGGTTGTAGTTCTCGGTTTCGCGCTCGATGCTGCGGCCGCTGGCGAACTGGTAGATGCGCCATGCGTTGGTAGAGGTGTGGGGGCCGGCAAACGGCGTGCCCAGGGTCACCACGCAGCGCACCAGGTCAGGCATTTCCTTGGCCAGCTCGCGGGCGTAGATGCCGCCCAGGCTCCAGCCCACCAGGCTGACCTTGTTGCCGCTGGCATCCGCCGCTTGCTGCAACTGGGCCTTGGCGTTTTCCAGCACGCCTTCGCGGGGCCCCAGGTTCAGGCCCTGGCCCCAGCCCAGCGTGTTGTAGTTGCGCGATTCGAGGTAGCGGCGCAGGGGCAGGGTGGTGGTGTCACCCGCCGTCAGGCCCGGGAACACGATGACCGTGTGTCCGTCCCCCAGGGGGGCGCGCTGCAGCACAGGCCAGGCGGGCAGCACAGCGCCAAACTCCCACGGAGCCCGCAGCTCCAGGGCCAGCAGCGGCAGGCTCGGCGGTGGCATGTGGTCGGGGGCGGCGGATTTGCGGTCGGAGAAGAGGGTCATCGATTCGTCGTTCCAAAACGGCGCGTGCCAGGCAAGGCACACGGGTGGTGCGACGGTAGCAGTTTTTGCGCACCAGGGCGGGGCGCGAAATGGAGCAAGCTCTCCAATTGCCCGGTCGGTCGCGGCCTCAGTCCCCTTGCATTGGCGTGGGGGATTCTCAAAAGATGTCACGAAATGAAACCTATGACTGCTATGCTTTGAATAGCTTTTGCGCATTCCGCGTTCTGGCGTCCCTCGCAGCCCCCACCGCCTGAAAGCCCCGTGCCATGACCGCTTTTGTCGACTCCGCCGTCCCTGCCAACGCCCACTCTGCAACGTTGGGGCCGGTGTCCAGCGCGGCGGCCGCCGTGCGTGAATTCCTGACCTTTCGCCTGGGCGCGGAGGAGTACGGCATCGACATCCTGCGGGTGCAGGAAATCCGCTCGTACGAACGGCCCACGCGCCTGGCGCATTCGCCCGACTTCATCAAGGGTGTGATCAACCTGCGCGGCCGTATCGTCCCCATCCTGGACCTGCGGGTGAAGCTGCAGTGCCCGGAGGCCAGCTACACCGACTTCACCGTCGTCATCATCCTGGACATCGGCGCCACGGTGATCGGCGCCGTGGTGGATGCGGTGGCCGATGTGGTCTCGCTCACCCCCGACCTCATCAAGCCCACGCCCCAGTTCGAGCGGCAGGGCCATGTGGACCCCGCCTTTGTCACCGGCATCGCCAGCCTGGGCGAGCGCATGCTGATCGTGATGGACATCGAGGCCCTGCTCAGCAGTGACGAAATTGGGCTGGTGGAGCAAACGGTTCCGGACGGCCGCTAATCGCGTAAGTGGCCAGTAACGAGCCCTTTGTACGCCGGTCCTTGTTTTTTCACCACACAGGCCGTGTCTTTGCATGTGCGGTAGTGCTCAAATTCTCAAAAAATGTTATAGTTGATATAAATGATTGCTTGATGTGATTTTTATGACCCTTGAGATGCATGGCTTTTCAGCGGGGTAAGACGCTGCAACTGCCTGCACGAGGCCGCTTTTGACTGGAGATGTGTTGTGAACAACCTGAAAATTTCAACGCGTTTGAGTGGGGCCTTTGGCCTGTTGGTGGCCTTGCTGCTGATCATGTCCGCCACTGCCTGGGTGCAGTTGCGTGAGTTGAGGGCTGGCACGGAGCAGATTGCTGACAACTGGCTGCCCAGCGTGCAGGCGGTGAATGCTTTTGATTCAGGGGCGGCCTTGCTGCGCCTCATTGTCCTTGATCATGTGCGGGCCACCGACCAGAACGCGAAGGCGAGACTGGACAAGCAGATCGAGGACGAGCGCACCAAGCTCGCGGACATGCGCAAGCGTTACGAGAAGCTCATCAGCAGCCCGCAGGAGCAGAAGCTCTATGACGAATTTGCCGGGATGTGGACCAAGTACGTTGAGGTCAACAACCGTGCCCTGGAAATGTCGCGCAACAGCGACAACGCGTCCGCTGCGGACATCATGACCAACGAGTCTGGTCCCATGTTTTTGGCGATGAAGGCCCAGTTGGACAAGTTGGTCAAACTCAACGCCGAGGGATCTGCTGCAGCGGCCGCCGCCTCGGCTGACACTTACGCTACGGCGCGGAATATCGTTCTGCTTGTCTCTGTGGTCGCGCTGGGGCTGGCGATCGCTTCGGCTGCGTGGTTGATCCGCTCCATTACGGCGCCCCTGGCGCGCGCTGTGGAGGCTGCTGACCGCGTGGCTGCTGGCGATCTCAGCGGCCAGATCGTCGTGCAGTCCAAGGATGAAACCGGTCTTCTGCTGGCGGCTCTGCAGCGCATGCAGCAGAGCCTGGTGAACACCGTGGCCTTGGTGCGACAGAACGCCGAAGGCGTGGCGTCGGCGAGTTCGCAGATTGCGTCGGGTAACAACGACCTGAGCGCGCGCACGGAACAGCAGGCCAGCGCGCTGGAAGAAACGGCCGCCTCGATGGAAGAGCTGGGCTCCACCGTGCGCCAGAACGCGGACAACGCGCGCACCGCCAACCAACTCGCCGTGAATGCAAGCGCAGTGGCCGTACAAGGCGGCGACGTGGTGGCCGAAGTGGTCGAGACCATGAAAGGCATCAACGCCAGCAGCAACAAGATTGCCGACATCATCAGCGTCATCGACGGCATCGCGTTCCAGACCAACATTCTGGCGCTCAACGCCGCTGTTGAGGCCGCGCGCGCCGGAGAACAAGGCCGAGGCTTTGCGGTGGTGGCCAGCGAAGTGCGCAACCTGGCAGGGCGCAGCGCAGAAGCCGCCAAGGAAATCAAAAGCCTCATCACCGCCAGCGTGGAACGCGTGGAACAAGGCACCGCCCTGGTCGATAAGGCCGGAGCCACCATGACCGAAGTGGTTGCCTCCATCCGGCGCGTGACCGACATCATGGGAGAGATCAGCGCCGCCAGCAGCGAACAAAGCGCAGGCGTGGGCCAGGTGGGAGAAGCCGTCACCCAGATGGACCAGGCCACCCAGCAAAACGCCGCCCTGGTGGAAGAAATGGCCGCTGCTGCCAGCGCACTGAACGCCCAGGCCGGCGAACTGGTCAACGCCGTGGCAGTGTTCAAGCTGGACGCCAACAGCACATCAAGCCACAGCCCGGTGCGCACCAGCGCAGCCCCCGCCCGCGCTCCCATCGCAGCGCCCAGCTACAAAGCCCCGGCGCGCAGCAGCCTGGGCAGCAGCGCCAAGGGCAGCGGCAGCAAGCCCGCCAGCCTGGCAGCGCCCAAGACCGGCAGTGCAGCGATAGCGGCCCCCAAACCGGCAACGCCCAGCGCGGCACCGGCCAAGGCAGGGGGCAACGACGACGACTGGGAGAGTTTCTGAGCAGGGCCAGACTGGCCCCTGGAAGAAGGGTTCAGGTCAAAACGGCGGCAAGCGGAGATGGAATATGCGCTGACAGCTATCAAAACAGAAGTAAAGAAGCATGCAGAGAGGACATCCTCTGCGTGCTTTTTTAATGGCTGCACGGCGCGGGCAGCTCGCAATACGGCGGCAAGCCGTCTTTTGTGAACCTGCTGGGCGCACACCGCCAGTTCCACGAAGAGGCGGGCAAGGTGGCACGCATGATCAACCAGGGTGCCTATGACCATGCAGAAAAGCAGTTGGCCAACGACACCGCGTTTTCCCGTGCTTCGCAAAAGGTCGCCACGGCGGTGATCCAGCTGGCCAAGGAACTCAAGGTGCGCCTGGCGGGCTCGTCCCAGGCTGCGGCGCCCCGGCCCGCAAAGTCTCCGGCACTGGCCAGTGCGCCGCGCCCCAAGGTCACAAGCGCTGCGGGGGACGACGATTGGGAATCGTTCTGAGTCGTTGAGCCGCGCCGCTCCTTGCACTGCGCGGGCAGGGGGCGTGTGGCGAATCTTTTGAACAGGTTGTTACGGCGCTTGCTTGAACGGCAGGCGCTGGTGCAGGGACTCCAGGTAGTTCTCCACCCCGGCCCCTTCTCGGTCCAGAAAACGCTGTACCGCCTCTGCAAACGCGGGGTGCGCCAGCCAGTGCGCGCTGGTGGCCTGCACGGGCAGCAGGGCGCGGGCCATCTTGTGTTCGCCCTGGGCGCCCCCCTCAAACCGTACGGCGCCGTGGGCGATGCACCACTGCAGCGGCTGGTAGTAGCAGGCCTCGAAATGCAGGCAGTCCACACGCTCCAGGGCCCCCCAGTAGCGGCCGTAGGCCACCAGTCTGGTCCCTGGTTCAGAGCCTGAGTCAGACTCTTTTGGGCCTGTAGCGCCCGATTCGTATGCACCGATAGCTATCAAACTGCTAGCAATAGGCTGTCCATCCCGTTCCCCCACAAACAGCAGCCAGGCCTGGGGCATGTGCGCGGCCATGCGGGCAAAGAAGTCGCGCGTGAGGTAGGGCGGGTTGCCGTGCTCCAGGTAGGTGCGCTCGTAGCAGCGGTAGAAAAAGTCCCAGTCTGCAGTGCTGATGTCGGCCCCGCGCGACCAGCGGAAGATCACCCCCGCATCGACCACGCGGCGGCGCTCCTGGCGGATCTTCTTGCGCTTGTCCTGCGACAGGCTGGCCAGAAAGTGGTCAAAGTCCCGGTAGCGCTGGGTGTGCCCAGCCGTGGCCGCCTCCCCTTGCGCAGCAGCCAGTGTGGGTGGCTCGTTCTTCCAATGAAATTGCACGGTGTGCCGCAGCATCAGGTCTTGCTGCACGCTGGTCTGCACATCGTCATCGCTGGCAAACAGCACATGCACGGACGACACGTTCTCTTGCTCGCACCACTGGCACACCGCCTGCACCAGCAGGGCCCGCGTGGCAGCATCGCGCGCCAGCAGGCGGCTGCCGGGCACAGGGGTGAAGGGCACGGCGATGACGGCCTTGGGGTAGTAGGGCACGCCATGCTGCTCATAGGCGCTGGCCCAGGCCCAGTCGAAGACGTATTCGCCATACGAGTGGCTCTTGAGGTACAGCGGGCAGGCAGCCAACAAGGTGTCGCCTTGCCACAGCGTTATGAAGCGGGGCGTCCAGCCGGTGCGGGGCGTGGCACTGCCGCTGCTCTCCAGCGCCGCCAGGTATTCATGCCGCATGAAGGGCGTGGGGTGGCTTTGCTGCGCCAGCAGGCGGTTCCAGGCCGTAGCGTCCACGTCCAGCGCGGAGGGGAGCACGCGGGCGATAATGTCAGCTTCAGCCATGCAGGCCCCTGTGATGCTCCCTTGATGGCGGGCCTGCAACGGCGGTATCCAACCCGGCCGCAGGGGCCGATTCCAGTTCCATGACGCTCTCCATTTGCACTGCGCAGCTCAACTTTGTTGTGGGCGACATGCCCGGCAACGCCCAAAAGATCATTGCGGCAGCCCGCGAAGCCTATGCCCAGGGGGCCCGCCTGTTGCTGACGCCGGAGCTGGCCATCTGCGGCTATGCGGCCGAAGACCTGTTCCTGCGCCCCGCCTTCATTGCGGCCTGCGATGATGCCGTGAAAACCGTGGCCCGCGAGACTGCGGGGTTGAAAGGCCTGGCCATCGTGCTGGGCCATCCGCAGGCCATGGCCCCCGGCGCGCAAGCGTTCAGCGTGTGCTTCAACGCCGCCAGCGTGGTGCGCGACGGCAAGATCGAGCAGACCTACGCCAAGCGCGAGTTGCCCAACTACCAGGTGTTTGACGAGCGGCGCTACTTCGTGCCGGGCAGCAAGCCCTGCGTGTTCGAGGTGGAGGGCGTGAAGGTGGGCGTGCTGGTGTGCGAAGACGCCTGGTTTGCCACCCCCGCGCGCGATACGGCAGTTGCCGGGGCGCAGCTGCTGGCGGTCATCAATGCATCGCCTTTCCACCTGGGCAAGGGCACGGAGCGCGAGGCCACGATGCGCGCCCGTGTGGTCGAGACGGGCGTGCCGCTGGTCTACGCCCATCTGGTGGGCGGGCAGGATGAGGTGGTGTTTGAAGGCCGGTCGTTTGCGCTGGCAGCCGACGGTTCGGTGGCGGCCCGGGCGCCTGCTTTTGTGGAAAAACTGGTCTATGCGCTCGTGGAACCTGCCCAAGGTGCTATCAAAATTACAGCAGAGGTGGCCCCCGAGCGCACGCTGGAGGCCGACCTGTGGGATGCCCTGGTGCTGGGCGTGCGCGACTACGTCGGCAAGAACGGCTTCCCGGGCGCGTTGCTGGGGTTGTCGGGTGGCATCGACTCGGCGCTGGTGCTGGCGATTGCGGTGGACGCGCTCGGTGCCGACAAGGTCCGCACGGTGATGATGCCGTCGCCTTACACCGCCGATATCAGCTGGATCGACGCGCGCGACATGGCCACGCGCATGGGCGTGCGCTATGACGAGATTTCGATCAAGCCGCAGTTCGAGGCTTTCAAGGCCGCGCTGGCCACCGAATTCGCCGGACTGCCCGAAGACACCACCGAGGAAAACCTGCAGGCGCGCATCCGGGGCACGCTGCTGATGGCGTTGTCCAACAAGTTCGGCGCCATCGTGCTCACCACGGGCAACAAGAGCGAGATGTCCACCGGCTACTGCACGCTGTACGGCGACATGGCCGGGGGCTTTGCCGTGATCAAGGATGTGGCCAAGACCCGGGTGTTCGACCTGGCCCGCTGGCGCAATGCCAATGACCCGTATGGCACGGGTGCCAACCCCATTCCGGAACGCATCATCACCCGCCCCCCCAGCGCCGAACTGCGGCCCGACCAGAAAGACCAGGACAGCCTGCCGCCGTACGAGGTGCTGGACGCCATCGTGGCCCGCTATATGGAGAACGATGAGCCCATCGAATCCATCATTGCCAGCGGCTTTGCGCGCGCCGATGTGGAGCGCGTGACACGGCTCATCAAGCTCAACGAGTACAAACGCCGCCAGGCTCCCGTAGGGATTCGCGTCACGCGCCGCAGCTTCGGCAAGGACTGGCGTTACCCTATCACCAGCAAATTCAGGGCGTGACGCGTTCGCGCCGTGCCTTCAGCCCCCTTTTATACATCCCCCAGGAGACCCGCCATGAAAATGATCACCGCCGTCATCAAGCCCTTCAAGCTCGAAGAAGTGCGCGAAGCCCTGGCCGAATGCGGCGTGACCGGCCTCACGGTCACCGAAGTGAAGGGTTTTGGCCGCCAGAAGGGCCACACCGAGCTGTACCGTGGCGCGGAGTACGTGGTGGACTTTCTGCCCAAGGTGAAAGTCGAGGTCGTCGTGAAGTCCGAGGATGTGGACCGCTGCGTGGACGCCATCGTGAACGTGGCGCGCACGGGCAAGATCGGTGACGGCAAGATTTTTGTGACTGCCGTGGAGCGCACGGTGCGCATCCGCACGGGCGATCTCGATGACACTGCCGTCTGACGTGGCCACCTCTTGAGCTGCCTGGCGCGTTCCGCCTTGTCATGGGGTTGCGCCATCGGGGAAGAGGGGGCATCGCCTGTACAGCGGTGCCGCCCATGAGCTGCATTCGCTGGCGTGGGGCGCGCCAGCAAAAGCCACAAGCCCGCTTCTGGCGGGCAGTCAGATCACTGAGCGCAGCGGGATCTGGCGGGCATTGGTGCCGGCCTGTTCCACCAGGGATTGCAGCAGTTCGCTGGAGTCACTGCCAGTGTGCAGCAGGCCCATCTGCCACTCGCCCATGAAGCCACTGGCCACGCTGGTCTCCAGAAAGCCCAGCAGGCCGTCGTAGTAGCCCGCCACATTCAGCAAGCCCAGCGGCTTGTCGTGGTAGCCCAGCTGGCGCCAGGTCCACACCTCAAACAGTTCTTCAAACGTGCCGATGCCCCCGGGCAGGGCAAGGAAGGCGTCGCTGCGCTCGGCCATCATCGCCTTGCGCTCGTGCATGGTCTGCACGATGTGCAACTCGTCGCATTGGCGGTTGGCCAGTTCCTTGTCCACCAGCGCCTGCGGGATCACGCCCACCACCCGGCCGCCCGCCAGCCGCGTGGCTTCGGCCACGGTGCCCATCAGGCCGCTGCGGCCGCCGCCGTACACCAGTTGTCCCTGGTGAGCGCCAATCCATTGGCCCACCGCTTGCGCAACCTGGGTATAGGCCGGGTTGTCACCGGGGCGCGAGCCGCAGTACACGCACACAGAAAAAGCGGGTTCAGCCATGGAAAAACCTTTGAAATAACGCTGCGGCCCAGATGCCGATGCACAGCAGCAAAGCCAGCAACACTGCCGCACTGCCCATGTCCTTGGCACGCTTGGACAGGTCATGCCACTCGGGCCCGATGCGGTCAATGGCGGTTTCGATGCCGGTGTTGAGCAGTTCCACAATCATCACGATGACCACGGAGCCCGCCAGCAGGGCCACTTCGACCCAGCTACGGCCCAGCCAGAGCGACACCGGCAGCAGCACCATGGCCCCGATAGCCTCCTGGCGGAATGCTTTCTCGTTCCAGCCGGCCCGCAGCCCTTCCAGGGAATAGCCCGCGGCATGCCAGATGCGGTTGAGGCCCGTGCGGGCCTTCTGGGGGTTGGCAGGGGCCGCCGATGGGGGGGGAGAGGGTTGCATGCGCTTATTTTTTGGGGATTTCGTAGTGCACCAGCCGCGTGCCGGCCAGCGCGTCGTGCCAGAACTGCCGAGTGGGGTGGAAGCGACTGAGCAGCGCCCAGATGGCCACCCAGCCCAGCACGATCACCGCAGACTCACCGCCCGACAGCGAAAACGGTGCAATCGCCGCCAGAGGCGGCAAAAACCACAGCCAGCTCAAGACATAGCGTAGCAAGGCACGCGGCTGGCTGATGGGTTGACCGGCGGTGCCGACGACGCGGATGTGCCAGGTTTTCTGCGCCAGGGTCGGCCCTTTGGCCCAGAACCAGGTGAAATAAATGCCGAACACCACAAACAGAAAGGCCTGCAGCGCATGGCGGTTGTCCATCGCGTTCCGGGTCTGGCTCAATGTGCCGAACAGGTAGCCCGCAATGAAGACCACACCGAACATGAGCATGCCTTCATACAGCCAGCAAGCCATGCGCCGCCACAGATTGGGCGTAGGGGCACCCGCGAGGGTGGTGCCGAAGGAGGCGGGGGCCGCCGCTTGCGGCGTGAGGGGAGGGGGAGAAACGGACATTCCAGGTCAGGCCTGTCGGGCCGGGGGCAGGTTGCAAACCTACTGAGGATACAGGCCGGAGGTGTCAGGGATCACCGGGGGAGGCGTTGGCGAGCTGGCGCCTTCCGTGCCGCTGCTACCCAGAGGGGGGAGCGCAGCCGGCACCGCGCTGGGGATTGCCACGGGGGCCGTTTCCACCCCGGCTGCGGAGGTCGCTGGCGCTGGGGATGCTGGGCCTGCCGTGGTTGCTGGCGCTGGCACGGGGACTGCAACGCGGGGCGAATGGTCTACGACCGGTGGAATTTTGGGGGCATTCGGCCGGTCAGGGCTGGCCTGGGTGGCCGCTGGCACCTGCACCAGCTTCTTGGGAGACACCGGGCGCAGGGCCGGGGCTGCACCATGCGGGTTGGGGGCTGCTTTGGAAGCCAGGGCCTTGCGCTCTTCGTCCGACAGTGCCTGATAGGCCTCCCACTGGGCCCGCTTGTCATCGCCGGCCAGGCGTTTGGTGACGGCGTAGTTCAGACGCGCCTGATTGCGTTGCTGGGCACTCAGGCTCGCCCAGTCAGTGATGCGGTCATGGAACTTGCGCTGTTCCTCTTCCGAAAGGTTGGGGTAATTGGTGGCCAGATCGAGCCAGCGGCGTTTTTGGGCTTCGCTGATCAGTGCCCAGCGCTCTGCCAGTGGGTACAGCGCCAGCTTTTGTGCCGTGTTGAGCGTGCCCCAGCCCGGTCCCGATTCAGTGGCGGGAGGCATGTTGACGGCAGACAAGTCCGCACGGGCATTGTTGGGGCGTGCCACGGCAGCCTCGGCGCCCGCCTGCAGCACAGTGCTCGGAGCCATGCGCATCTGCACCCATGCCTGCCAGCCACCCGCGGTGAGGGCGCCCAGAAGCGCCAATGCCAGCACAAAGGCTGGCAGCGTGGAGGGAGTTTCGGTGGGGCTTGGGTGCATGCAGTCCAGAGTCAGGCAGGTCAGTTCGACTGCGCGGAAGTCTTGAGGAATTGTACGAAGCCTGGGTCCGAGTAGGCGGCGGGTGGCAGGTCATCTGTCAACAAGGCGGCATCCACCTCGGCCACATCGTTGGCACTGCGTTCATCCTGAGCGATGTTGATGACCACCAGGCCCACGACCAGCGCCAGCAGCGGTACTGCGGACACCAGGGCATTCCACCAGCTGCCGCCTTCGCCGCCGCGACCCAGCGTGGCGGTGCTGCCTGCGTTGACCACAATTGCTGCAGCGGGTGCAGTGCGACGCACCGGTACGGTGACTTTGCGTTTGGCCAATGCCTGCATCCGCGAGGCGCGCAGCCGTTCGGAGATGTCGTAGGGCAGGGCGTCAGTCCCGCTGGACAGGCGCGCCGTGACGCGCAGCGCAAAGCGCTCTGCAGCAGCTTCAGCTTGGGTCGATGGGGTCTGTACAGTGTTCTTCATGGCTCGATTCCTTTGGCCTTCAGTGCCTTGCTGAGGGTTTGTATGGCACGAAAGCAGTGCGTTTTGACACTGCCTTCGGAGCAGCCCATGGCGGCAGCCGTCTCTGCGACGTCCATTTCCTCCCAATAACGCATCAGGAACGCTTCCCGTTGACGTGGCGGCAGTTCGGCAATTTCTTCTTCAATCCCCTGGAATATCTGGGCCCGGCGGGTCAGGTCTTCCGCGCTTTCGGCTTTGTCGCCGTCTTCCGTCCCCGAGTACGCTTCGAGCAGATCAAAATCCGTGCCATCTTCGCCCGGGCCTTCAAAGTCGCTCATGCTCGAAAATAGTGCATTGCGGGTTTTTTGGCGCCGGAACCAGTCCAGGGTGCAGTTGGAAAGAATCCGCTGAAACAGCATGGGCAACTCGCCCGCCGGTTTATCGCCGTAATGCTCAGCCAGCTTGAGCATGCTGTCTTGCACGATGTCGAGCGCCGCTTCCTCATTGCGAACGTGGTAGACCGAGCGCTTGAATGCGCGCTTTTCTACGCTTTTGAGGAAATCGGAGAGTTCTTGTTCGGTTGCCAAGACGGGTCAGCCCGGGAGGAGATCGGCGCAAAAGCCTGCAGTTTCGCAACGCAACGGCGCCGTAAAACCGCTGATTATCGCACCCGCTGGAGTTTTTTTTGGCAGCGGAGCGTTTTGTGTGTGTTGCAGTGCGATAATCGAGTTTGCAATTCAAAAGGCAAACGGGTCACGGTCCGGCGCGGCAATCATCCCGCCCATGTCCTTGGCCTCAAGTTCCAAGCTGGCTTCACAAGAGCGCGTGCGAGGAGCACCCAAGGTTTTTCGTCAGAGAAATTCACAAAGGTTGATCGATCATGGAAATCTCCAAGGCTGAAATCTCTTCAGCAGCCGCTGCTTCGCAGGGCAACACTTCCCCCGCTTCCGGCTCGCAGGACCTCATGGGTTCTGAGATCCTCATCAAGGCGCTCCAGGCTGAGAATGTTCAGTACATCTGGGGCTATCCCGGTGGCGCGGTTCTGTACATCTACGACGCGCTCTACAAGCAAGACACCATCCAGCACGTGCTCGTGCGTCACGAGCAGGCCGCCGTGCACGCTGCTGACGGCTATGCCCGCGCTACCGGTGAAGTCGGTGTGGCACTGGTCACTTCGGGCCCTGGCCTCACCAATGCGGTCACCGGTATCGCTACGGCGTACATGGACAGCATTCCGATGGTGATCATCTCCGGCCAGGTGCCAACGCCCGCCATCGGGTTGGATGCCTTTCAGGAATGCGACACGGTCGGCATCACCCGCCCTATCGTCAAGCACAACTTCCTCGTGAAGGACCCGCGCGATCTGGCCATGACGATGAAGAAGGCCTTCCACATTGCCCGCACCGGCCGCCCGGGCCCCGTGGTGGTGGATGTGCCCAAGGACGTCTCTTTCAAGAAGGTGCCTTACACCGGCTACCCCCAGAGCGTGGAAATGCGCTCGTACAATCCCGTGCGCAAAGGCCATGGTGGTCAGATCCGCAAGGCGCTGCAGCTGCTGCTTGCGGCCAAACGCCCCTATATTTACACCGGTGGCGGTGTGCTGCTGGGCAACGCCACCAACGAGCTGCGCACTCTGGTCGACATGCTGGGCTACCCGGTCACCAACACGCTGATGGGCCTGGGCGCCTATCCGGCGTCGGACCGCAAGTTCCTGGGCATGCTGGGCATGCACGGCACCATCGAAGCCAACAACGCGATGCAGAACTGCGACGTGCTGCTGGCCGTGGGCGCGCGTTTTGACGACCGCGTGATCGGCAACCCCAAGCACTTTGCCCAGAACGACCGCAAGATCATCCACGTTGATATCGACCCGTCGAGCATCTCCAAGCGTGTGAAGGTCGACATCCCCATCGTCGGCGACGTGAAGGACGTGCTCACCGAGCTGATTTCCATGATCCGCGAGAGCAGCACGCGCCCTGATGCAGGTGCCCTGGCCGCATGGTGGGACACCATCGAAGGCTGGCGCAAGCGTGATTGCCTCAAGTACAGCATGGGTAGCCCAGACGTCATCAAGCCCCAGTACGTGGTCGAGACGCTGTGGAACATGACCAAGGATGCGGACACATACATCACATCCGACGTGGGTCAGCACCAGATGTGGGCTGCGCAGTACTACCGCTTTGACGAGCCACGCCGTTGGATCAATTCCGGTGGCCTGGGGACTATGGGTGTGGGCATTCCTTATGCCATGGGTATCAAGCTCGCCAAGCCGCAGTCCGAGGTGTTCTGTATCACCGGCGAAGGTTCGGTGCAGATGAACATCCAGGAGTTGTCCACTTGCCTGCAGTACAACACGCCGATCAAGATCTGCTCGTTGAACAACCGCTACCTGGGCATGGTGCGGCAATGGCAGGAGATAGAGTACTCTGGCCGCTACAGCCACAGCTACATGGATGCGCTGCCCAACTTCGTAAAGCTGGCAGAAGCGTACGGCCATGTGGGTATGCTGATCGAGAACCCCAAGGATGTGGAGCCCGCTCTGCGCGAAGCCCGCAAGCTCAAGGACCGCACCGTGTTCATGGACTTCCGCACCGACCCGACCGAGAACGTGTTCCCGATGGTGCAGGCCGGCAAGGGCATCACCGAAATGTTGCTAGGGTCGGAAGACCTATAAGCCAAATCGGCCTCGAGCGCATGGTTTTCATGCGCTATATGCTATCGAAAAGATAGCAATCAATTTCCGACGAATCTATTGCCTGCCAAGCCCATGCATTACCGTGCATGGGGGAGGGCAGCGAAAAGAGGAATCTCTTCATCATGAAACACATCATTGCTGTCTTGCTGGAAAACGAGCCTGGAGCTCTTTCCCGTGTCGTGGGCCTGTTCTCGGCCCGTGGCTACAACATCGAGTCGCTCACCGTGGCACCCACCGAGGATGCATCGCTGTCGCGCATGACCATTCAGACCACGGGCTCCGACGACGTGATCGAGCAGATCACCAAGCACCTGAACCGCCTCATCGAAGTGGTCAAGGTGGTGGACCTCACTGAAGGTGCCTACACCGAGCGCGAGCTCATGATGGTAAAGGTGCGCGCGGTGGGCAAGGAGCGCGAGGAGATGAAGCGCATGGCGGATATCTTCCGTGGCCGCATCATCGACGTGACCGAGAAGAGCTACACCATCGAGCTGACGGGCGACCAGTCGAAGAACGACGCCTTCCTGCAAGCTATCGACCGCACGGCCATTCTGGAAACGGTGCGTACCGGTGCCAGCGGCATCGGCCGCGGCGAGCGCATCCTGCGCGTGTAAGACAATCCCCTGTTTCTATTTTTCACCCCAACAACGCATTTCAACCGGAGCGACCCATGAAAGTTTTCTACGACAAAGACACCGACCTGAGCCTGATCAAGGGCAAGACCGTGGCCATCATCGGCTACGGCAGCCAAGGCCACGCCCACGCACAAAACCTGAACGACAGTGGCGTGAAGGTTGTGGTCGGCCTGCGCAAGGGTGGTGCATCGTGGGACAAGGTTGGCAAGGCTGGCCTGACGGTTCTGGAAGTCAATGACGCCGTCAAATCCGCTGATGTGGTCATGATCCTGTTGCCCGATGAAGACATCGCAGCTGTGTACAAGAACAACGTCGAACCCAACATCAAGCAAGGCGCCTCGCTGGCCTTTGCCCACGGCTTCAACGTGCACTACAACCAGGTCGTGCCCCGTGCTGACCTGGATGTGTGGATGGTGGCCCCCAAGGCCCCCGGCCACACCGTGCGCAACACCTACACCCAGGGCGGCGGCGTGCCCCACCTGGTGGCTGTGCATCAGGACAAGTCCGGCAAGGCCCGTGACCTGGCCCTGAGCTATGCAGCTGCCAACGGAGGCGGCAAGGCCGGCATCATCGAGACCAACTTCAAGGAAGAAACTGAGACCGACCTGTTTGGCGAACAGGCCGTGCTGTGCGGTGGTGCGGTTGAGCTGATCAAGATGGGTTACGAAACCCTG
>NZ_JADHVT010000093.1 GCF_016783915.1 Acidovorax sp. | reverse complement strand
CTGGCTGCGGCCCGTCCAACCCAGCACAAAAGCCAGCAGGACCGATGCAGCCATGCCACCCCAACGCCACCACTGCGCCTGTTGCTCCCGGCGGTCTGTGGCGCGCAATGCTGCGGCCAGCAAGGCATCGGGAACGGGGCCGTGGAGAAGGTCCTGGTGCAGGTCGTGCAGCCGCTGCCGCTGCGCCTGCCAGTGGGCCAGTGTGGCCTGAGCCTCCTCATCGTCCCGCAGTTGCTCGCGCAACGCCTGTGCCTGAGCGGGCGACAACTGGCCGTCCACAAGGGCATGCCAGGCGCTGCTCTCTTCTGCGCGTGCTGGGGGGGCTGGGTATGTCGGGTCCATGGTGGAGGATCGGGTCAGGGTGGCTATTTGAGACGGCGCAGTGCAGGCGTCGTGCCTGCGACTGCGCCCGCCTGGGCGGCCAGTACAGCCGGTGCGGTGCCTGATGTGAGCTCCCGGTCCATCAGCACTCGCAGGCGCATGCGGGCCCGCGACAGGCGTGACATGACGGTACCCACCGGAATGCTCAGGATGCGTGCAGTGTCTTCGTAGCTCATGTCCTCCATCGCCACCAGCAGCAGCACGGCCCGCTGGTCGGCGGGCAGGCGCTGCAGGCAGCGCTCCAGGTCCAGCGCGTCATCCGAGGGTGCGCGTGCTCCTGGCAGCTGGTCTTGAATCTCGTCGATGTCCAGGGGGGGCACCGCTGGCAACGCGCGGCGCTGGTTGAGGTGTTGGTTATGCATCAGAGTGAACAACCACGCGCGCAAGTCGCTGCCCGTGCGCCACAGCAGCCACTTGCTGCAGGCCCGCTCCAAGGTGTCCTGCACCAGGTCATCAGCCGCCCAGGCATCGCCCGTCAGCACCCGCGCGTAACGGCGCAGGCCCGGCAGCTGTTCGATGACCTGGGAGCGATTCATGCCGTGCGGGGCCTGTGCGGCGTTGAAGGGTTCTCAGGGCCGTGCGGTGCGCCAGACCTGGTTCACGCCGTCGCCGGTCTTGTCACCGGGCTTGGTGTCCTTGATCCAGTAGTACAGCGGCTTGCCCTTGTAGGCCAGCTGGGTCTTGCCATCGTCACGGGTAATGACGCTGTAGTCGCCGCCAGGGGCCTTACTGGCCATCAGCGGTGGCCAGTTGGTGGCGCAGGGGCCGTTGCATATCGACTTGCCACTGCCCGCGGCATCGCGGTCAAACGTATAGAGCGTCATGCCGCCTGCGCCGACCAGTACGCCGTCCATGGTCTTCACGGGCGAGTCGTCCATGGTGGCGCAGCCAGCCAGTGCAGCGGCTGCGACGAAGGCGGCCATCGAGATCAGTTTCTTCATGGGTTTCTCCAGAGGGTGGTGCAGGCGGAGGCGAATGCTGCCTTGCACCCGGACAAACACATGGGCGTAGCGATTTATTCCACGGTGCCGCAAAAAAATCTTAAGCGCCGGGGGCAGGGTACACACAGACTGCATCGCGCGCCGGAATCAGCGGCTGCGACTCTTCATAGCGCGCTCCACCTCGCGCTTGCCTTCGCGGTCCTTGATGGTGTCGCGCTTGTCGTGCTCGGCCTTGCCTTTGGCCAGGGCGATCTCGCACTTCACGAAGCCGTTCTTCCAGTGCAGGTTGATGGGTACCAGCGTGTAACCCTTTTGCTCGACCTTGCCAATCAGGCGCTTGATGTCGTCCTTCTTGAGCAGCAGCTTCTTGGTGCGCGCCGATTCGGGGTTGACATGGGTGGACGCTGTCTTGAGTGGCATGATCAGGCAGCCGAGCAGATACAGCTCGCCATCGCGGATCAGCACGTAGCCATCGGTCAGCTGCACCTTGCCCTCGCGCAGCGCCTTGACCTCCCAGCCGTGCAGCACCATGCCCGCCTCGTGGCGCTCCTCGAAGAAGTAGTTGTAGGCCGCTTTCTTGTTGTCGGCAATGCGGGAGGTGGGATCGGGTTTTTTGGCCATGTAGATCAGATGCGGCGCCCTGCGGGAGATAAAAGGTCTCCCTACATACAATTGTGGCCGTTCAGAGACCCGTGATTCTAGTTTCCCCGGCCCGCCTTTCCCCTTCGAAAGCCCCGCGCCAGCTGCCTGCATGAAAACCGTCCACAAGTCCGTCCTTATTTGGTACAGCCCCGAAGAGATGTTTGCCCTGGTCACCGGGGTGGAGCACTACCCGCAGTTCCTGCCCTGGTGCGACCGCGCCGCTGTGCTGGAGCAGACCCGTGAGGGCATGACCGCAGAGGTGGGCATCGCGTTCAGCGGCATTCGCCAGACCTTTGTCACGCGCAATACGCACGAGGTGGGCAGGCGTGTGCAGATGCATCTGGTGAAAGGGCCGTTTTCGCGGCTGGATGGAGATTGGCACTTTCATCCCGTAGGAGACGGCACGCAGCGTGCGTGCAAGGTGGAGTTGATGCTGAACTATGGGTTTGACAGTGCCGCGCTGGCCACGCTGGTGGGGCCGGTGTTTGACCGCATCGCAGGGAGCATGGTCGATGCCTTCGTCAAGCGAGCGGAACAGGTCTATGGCTGAGGTGGGTGGAGGTGCGTCGGCGACCATCGCTATCACCGTCGTCGTCTGTCTGGCTCCGCGCGAGGTGCGCGAATGGGTGCTGGATCTGCCTGTGGGCGCTACCGTGGCGGATGCCCTGCACGCCAGCTGTGGGATGGCTGCGCTGTGTGCGTCGGAGGCGGGTGCTGCACCGCCAGTCGGTATCTGGGGCCGTGCTGCCAAACTGGATGTGGTGTTGCAGCCCCTGGATCGCGTAGAAATCTACCGTCCGTTGAAAGTAGACCCCAAGGTGGCGCGCCGGGAGCGCTTCGCCCGACAAGGCGCGCGCACTACAGGGCTCTTTGCGCGCCGCCGACCAGGGGGCAAGTCCGGCTACTGATGCCGCTGTGCTGATCCGCGCGTTAGCGGAGCAGCATGCAGCTCAGCGTACGCAGTCGGCCGCAACAATCTCGTCGATGCGCTTGGCTTCGGCCGCGCGGGCCGGGCCGTCCAGGAAGATTTTTTCGCCCTGTGCATTGGCTTGTGTGATGGGCTTACCTGCATCGAACGCCGCTTTGGCTGCGCGTGCGCGGGTGCAGTTTTCGGCTTTGGCCTTGGCGATCTTTTCGTCCTCGGCCTTTTTCTTGGCAGCCTCTGCGGCCTCAGCCTGGGCTTTCTTCTCTTCCAGTTCCTTGTCCTTACCGGTACCTGCGGCGCTGGCTGCGGCCTTGGGTGCAGCGGCTACCGCTGGGGTTGCGCCCGGGCCCGGGGCTGCATCGGAGGCTGATGGTGCGGCCGGGGCCGCAGTGCGTGCCGGGCGGTTGCCCCCAGGCTGTTTCAGGATGCTTTTTTCGGGGATATCGGGTGGCGGCGGACGGTCACTGAAGACTTTGCGCCCGTCTTTGTCTGTCCACTGCCATTGCGCCGCCGCGCCCATGGCCCAGGTGCAGGCCACGGCCAGCAGGAGAAGCTTGTGCATTTTCATGCGGACAAGTTTATCCATGTGACTCAGCCCCCGCCAGTGCGTTGAAGACGGGCGGGCGCGTTTTCACCACATGCGGCGCGGGTACAATCCGTCTTTTGGAGCTTTCTCATGCGCCTTCTTGGAAAAGCGCTCACCTTCGACGATGTGTTGCTGGTGCCAGCGTACTCCCAGGTCCTGCCCAAGGACACGTCCCTCGCGACGAAACTCTCCCGCAATATCCAGCTGAACTTGCCGCTCGTGTCCGCCGCCATGGACACCGTGACAGAGGCTCGTCTGGCCATAGCCATTGCCCAGGAGGGCGGCATCGGCATCGTGCACAAGAACCTCACGGCGCAAGAGCAGGCTGCTCATGTGGCCAAGGTCAAGCGCTACGAGTCGGGCGTGCTGCGTGATCCCGTGGTCATCACCCCCGAGCACACCGTGCTGCAGGTGCTCCAGCTGTCCGAACAACTGGGCATCTCTGGCTTTCCCGTGTGCGACGGCGGCAAGGTGGTGGGTATCGTTACCGGCCGCGACCTGCGCTTCGAGACCCGTTACGACGTCAAGGTCCACCAGATCATGACCCCGCGCGAGAAGCTCATCACGGTCAATGAAAAAGAGGGCACCACGCCGGCCGAAGCCAAAGCGCTGCTCAACAAGCACAAGCTCGAACGCATCCTGGTCGTGAACGACGCCTTTGAGCTCAAGGGCCTGATCACGGTGAAGGACATCACCAAGCAGACCAGCTTCCCCAACGCTGCCCGCGATGCCGCAGGCCGCCTGCGCGTAGGCGCGGCGGTGGGTGTGGGTGAAGGCACCGAAGAACGCGTTGAAGCGCTGGTCAAGGCCGGTGTGGATGCCATCGTGGTGGACACGGCCCACGGCCACAGCAAGGGCGTGATCGACCGCGTGCGCTGGGTCAAGCAGAACTACCCGCAGATCGACGTGATCGGCGGCAACATCGCGACCGGCGCTGCAGCCCTGGCACTGGTTGAGGCCGGTGCAGATGCTGTCAAGGTCGGTATCGGCCCAGGTTCCATCTGCACCACCCGCATCGTGGCGGGGGTGGGTGTGCCCCAGATCATGGCCATCGACAACGTGGCCACGGCCCTCAAGGGCACGGGCGTGCCGCTGATCGCGGACGGCGGTATTCGCTACAGCGGCGACATCGCCAAGGCCCTGGCCGCTGGCGCTGGCACGGTGATGATGGGCGGTATGTTTGCGGGCACTGAAGAAGCGCCCGGCGAAGTCATCCTGTTCCAGGGCCGCAGCTACAAGAGCTACCGCGGCATGGGCTCCATTGGCGCCATGCAGCAGGGCAGTGCCGACCGCTACTTCCAGGAATCGAGCACCGGCAACCCTAACGCGGACAAACTCGTGCCCGAAGGCATCGAAGGCCGCGTGCCCTACAAGGGCTCCATGGTCAGCATCGTCTACCAGATGGCTGGCGGCGTGCGTGCCTCCATGGGCTACTGCGGTTGCGCCACGATCGAAGAGATGAACAACAAGGCCGAGTTCGTCGAGATCACCACCGCCGGTATCCGCGAAAGCCACGTGCACGATGTGCAGATCACCAAGGAAGCGCCGAACTACCGCGCTGACTGATCGTTGTAAGCTGATCTGGTCTGATTGAAAAAATCTGGTCAGACTGATATAGTCTGGTCTGAATTCACCATTCAGGCCAGACTTTTTTATTTTATGCAGTCCGTCGGCATCTATGAAGCGAAAAGCAGGTTCTCTGCCTTGATCGAACTGGTCGAGCAGGGCGAGGAAGTGCGCATTACCCGCCATGGCAAAGAGGTGGTGCGCATGCTTCCCGTGCGCCGCCGCCCAGTGATTTCCGACGAGCAGATTGCGCGCGAGCTGGACCAGATGGACGCGCTGCATGCCGGCATTCAACCCGCAGGGTCATCGACGGTGGAAAGCCTGCGCCACACTGGGCGGAGTAAAGCATGACCGCCTTCGTGCTCGATGCATCGGTCACCGCCGCCTGGCTGCTGCCTGACGCGACCAGCGAACACACCCGCCGCCTGTACACCCTGATTCGCCGCGACGAGGTGGAGCCTCAGGCGCCCAACCTCTGGCACTGGGAGTGCCACAACATCCTGGCCAGTGGCGTGAACAGCGGGCGCATCCCCGCCACATCCGTCGAAGGCCTGTGGGGCGTGCTCGAAGCCATCCGCCATCGGGTGGAGCTGCACGAACTGGCGCCTGCCCAGCACAAAGCCGTACTCGACGTGGCACTGGAGACCGGCCTGCCCACCTTTGATGCGGCCTATCTGTGGCTCGCCCGCTCGCTGCGCTTGCCCCTGGCCACCTTTGATCCCAAACAGGCCGCTGCC
Organism: Acidovorax sp.; assembly: GCF_016783915.1. Classification (GTDB taxonomy): domain Bacteria; phylum Pseudomonadota; class Gammaproteobacteria; order Burkholderiales; family Burkholderiaceae_C; genus Acidovorax. Next base: position 12,834 of record NZ_JADHVT010000093.1, on the reverse strand, counting down.
GCACGGCGCAGCGGTGTCCCACTTCTCGATCTCTCACGCCTCTGACGGACCACCACCATGCAACACCAGAAAATCCTCATCCTCGATTTCGGCTCGCAAGTCACCCAGCTCATCGCCCGCCGCGTGCGCGAGGCCAATGTGTACTGCGAAGTGCACCCTTGCGATGTGACTGACGAATGGGTGCGCGACTATGCCAAGGACGGTTCGCTCAAGGGCATCATCCTGTCGGGCAGCCACGCCAGCGTGACCGAAGACACCACCGACCGCGCGCCGCAAGCGGTGTTCGATCTGGGTTTGCCCGTCTTGGGCATCTGCTACGGCATGCAGACCATGGCGCAGCAGCTGGGTGGCAAGGTGGAAACCGGCCACAAGCGCGAGTTCGGCTTTGCGGCTGTGCGTGCACGTGGCCATACCGCGCTGCTCAAAGACATCGCCGACTTCACCACCCCCGAAGGCCACGGCATGCTCAACGTGTGGATGAGCCACGGCGACAAGGTCACCGAGATGCCCCCGGGCTTCAAGCTCATGGCCAGCACCGACAGCTGCCCCATCGCCGGCATGGCCGACGAAGACCGTCGCTTCTACGCCGTGCAGTTCCACCCCGAAGTCACGCACACCGTGCAGGGTAGGGCGCTGCTGGACCGTTTCGTGCTGGGCATCTGCGCTACCCGCCCTGACTGGGTGATGCGCGACCATATCGCCGAGGCTGTGGAGCAGATCCGCCAGCAGGTGGGTGATGAAGAAGTGATCCTGGGTCTCTCAGGCGGTGTGGATTCGTCCGTGGCAGCAGCACTGATCCACCGCGCCATTGGCGACCAGCTTACGTGCGTGTTTGTGGATCACGGCCTGCTGCGCCTCAATGAAGGCGACATGGTCATGGACATGTTCGTCGGCAAGCTGCACGCCAAGGTCATCCGCGTGGATGCGAGCGACTTGTTCCTCGGCAAGCTGGCTGGCGTGAGCGACCCTGAGCAAAAACGCAAGATCATTGGTGGCTTGTTCGTGGATGTGTTCAAGGCCGAGGCTGCCAAGCTCAAGGCGGCAGGCAATGGTGCCAAGGGGGCCACCTTCCTTGCCCAGGGCACGATCTATCCTGACGTCATCGAATCCGGCGGCGCCAAGAGCAAGAAGGCCGTCACCATCAAGAGCCACCACAACGTGGGCGGCCTGCCAGAGCAGCTGGGCCTCAAGCTCCTGGAGCCCTTGCGCGACCTGTTCAAGGACGAAGTGCGAGAACTCGGCGTGGCCCTGGGCCTGCCGCCCGAAATGGTCTACCGCCACCCCTTCCCCGGCCCCGGCCTGGGCGTGCGTATCCTGGGCGAGGTCAAGAAGGAATATGCTGACCTGCTGCGCCGCGCCGATGCCATCTTCATCGAAGAGCTGCGCAACTTCCGCGACGAAGCGACCGGCAAGACCTGGTACGACCTCACCAGCCAGGCTTTCACCGTGTTCCTGCCCGTCAAAAGCGTGGGCGTGATGGGTGACGGCCGCACGTATGACTACGTTGTGGCCCTGCGCGCCGTGCAGACCAGCGACTTCATGACCGCCGACTGGGCAGAGTTGCCTTACGCGCTGCTCAAGAAGGTGTCAGGCCGCATCATCAACGAAGTGCGCGGCATCAACCGTGTGACGTACGATGTGAGCAGCAAGCCGCCAGCGACGATTGAGTGGGAGTGATGAGCCATAGGGCGCGGTAACTCGCTCCCTATATTGCCTCGTACGCCTCGTTTGCTGGTCATGCCCTTTGGTGAAGCAGTCTCACGCTCCTCCGCAAGCGCAGTCTATGTTGCGGTCCTTCGGACTAGCAACAGGCGCAGACCGCCAGTGGTGCCTCAGGCTTTCACTTCGCCCGTCAGCCGGTCATAGATCCGTCCGTCGTAGTTAATGATGTTGCCGGTGGCCGTATCGAGTCGGCTCCGCTTGTAGGTTCCCGCGCCTTTGCCGTCCAGGCCGATGTAGTCGGCATTGGCATAGGCGACCCGATTGTTCTCGGCCACGATGCCCTCCTTGGTCCATTTGTTGCTCGTGAGCCATTCAGACACGTTGGTTCCTGTGGGCGGATTGATCTCCCCATTCATGCGCATTTTTGTCAGTGTAGGGTCCATGTTGAAACCCTCGGCGGCCAACAGGGCGCTGGGGTTCTTCCGGTAGTAGGCCGCTGTCTCCTCGGACATCTTGGAAAGGTCGCTTCTTACCAACGTCGATCCATCCGTTGGATATTTGGACAGATTGCCGCTTCGAATGGACTCGTAGTCAGCAGCGAACTCTGGGTGGTTCTTGAAGAACATGTAGCGCCCGACGACTGTATCGTCACCGCCGCTGAGGACCATCGCGTGCATCCTGATGTAGTCTGGTGGTTCGTAGTCTGCCGCAAAAGTGGCGCCCAGCCCTTTTTCCCATTGCTTGAACTCTTCCAGGTTCTTGAAAGGGACGGTGGCTACTGCTTTTTCGGCTGTCGTCGTGGAGCTCGTGGCTGCCGATGGGGTCGTACTCTTGGCATAGAGGTTCGTGGTGGACGTGTAAGCCGTTTTGTCAGAGGAGGTGGCGCCTGCCGCCGTGCCAGCTGCGGCGGACTGAGTTTCTGCAGACAGCTCCTCCAAAGTGGCTCTCAGCTCCTTGAGGAAGGTGAGCGGGTCCGCGTCGGAGTGGTTTTGAGCTGTGCGCTCCGCAGCGCGAGTTGCCAGGGCGCTGGACACCCCCATGGAGGTCAGGAGATTGGCGGCTTGAGAAATATCGAGCATGTGGGACTCCATCGTCGGTTGGTCGCTTGCGCAGGCTGTGGAAATAGCGAGCTTGGTTGATCATCCTTCAATCCCCAGCGTTCAATCACCGCGAAAGCAGCAGGAATCCCGGGCATTTCCTACCGATGGAGCCGTGGGTTAAGCGTGTATGCATCCCAATGAGCGCTGCGGCTTGGAATGTGGGGTGCGGGGCGTGAGCCAATGCGCCCGCTATGGCTATCTGTGCATTGGCTTTCTGAGCGCACAGCCAGGGTCTGCAGATGCAGGCGACGGGGGGACTCGAGCGTGGATTTCCCTAGTGCCGAACCTTGCTCGATAAGATCGAATCCTATTCGGATTGATTTTTGCCGCGGCTTGAAAACGAGCTTGTTCCCTCTGCCGCCTCCCCGATTCGTGATTCCCTATCTTTGTCCTGTTCGTCTTTTGAAGTGGCTCGTAAATCTCCATGCCTACCTTTGTTCCTGATTTCTGGCCCAACAGCGGGCTGACGCACCTGGCGCGCAACGAGCGCGGGTGGCTGAGCGCCACGGATGCGTATGTTCGGCACCTGCTGAGCCGCCCGGAACTGGCGCTGGTGCTTGAGTCGTGCGCGGCTGAGGTTGCGTTGCACGAGGCGTTGAAGGCATCGCCTGCGCGCCGTGTGGCCCCGGAGGAGCTGGCCCAGATCCAGGACGACGACGCCCGCGAAAACTACACCGTGTTCCTGCGTTTTCGCGATGACCTGCTGGCCGCCGGCACGTTGGAGGCGTATTACCTGCAGCTCATGCGCAGTGGGGTGGTGAACGTGCCCGCCGTGTTCATTGACGCCGTGGTGCAGGCGCTGCTGCGCAACCTGCTGGACGACTGCAACGACGCCTTCGAAGCCCGCGCCGCCGAGATGCTGTTTCGCTCGCAGCGCATCACCTTGCAAGACGGGCAAATGCTGGCAGGCGACCGGGCCACGCTGGACACGCTCAACGAAACAGCGGGCCTGGGCGAGGTGGGACGCTTGCTGTTGCAAAGCGGTGCACTGCAGCCCACGGCGCAGGTCAAGGTGCTGTCGGCCGACAATGCGGCGCAATATTGGCAGGAGAGCGACCGCCACCACTTTCTGCTCGACCTGACCCATGAGCTGACGCAGGACCTGAGCCATGGCCTGACCTTCAAGATGACCCGCGCCCGATCCGGCCTGAAGGCGCTGGCGCGGGTGCTGGAGCGCTGGGTCGCCCACCTGCTGGGCGTGCAGGTGTTGATTGAGCCCGTGCACCAGGTCACCGACAGCGCATGGCGCTGGCATGTGGGGCTGGACGTGGAGTCCACCGCCATCCTCAATGACCTGTACCAGGACCGGTCGGTAGAGGTCGAGCGCATGGCGCGGCTGGTGAGCCTGTTCAAGCTTACCTTTGCCAACCCGGCCGAGATGCGCCCCGATGTGGCGGGCAAGCCGGTGTATCTGGGGTTGGCGACCAACGCCGAGGGGGTGGTGCGCATCAAGCCGCAGAACCTGTTGCTCAATCTGCCGCTGGCATCGGCATCTTGATTGCTATTGAATCAATAGCTGCTAGCGCATGAGAAATATGCGCTAGCGGCCAATTTGACTCAAATTTCTCCCTGACGGATGACAACCAAGTGCCGTGCGCTCATCCGATGGTCATCAGGCTCGCGTTTCCCCCTGCCGCCGCCGTGTTCACGCTCAACGCGCGTTCGATGACCAGGCGTTCCAGCGGGATGTCCGTCGCGCCGGGCTGGAGCGCAGTCACGCCCACGATGGGCCCGGTTCGGCGGGCGAGTGCGGTGCACACGGCCTGCAGCGAGGGGGCGTTGCCGTGGTGCAGCACTGCATCCAGCTCCAGCGTGCCGTCGTTCAGCGTGTTGTCTTGCAGCATGACTTGCGCTTGCACCAGCGAGGGCAGCAGCGTGCGCAGGTGGGCCTGGGCCGTGGGCCACAGGGCGGTGCCGCCGCTGGCAAGCACGGCGGCCGTCTGCACCAGCAGCTCGTCCGTGCTTTGCGCCAGACACAGCACGCGGGCACGGGGCGCCAGGGTGTAGACGTTGCGCTCCCCGGTGGGGCCGGGCAGGGTGCGGGCGGTGCCGCTTTGGGTTTGCTGGGCAAAGCGCTGGCAGGTGGCGGCCAGCGTAGCGTTGCCTTGTCGCTGCGCCCATTGCTCCAGCGTGGTCAGCGGTGCCAGCAGGCGCTCGCGCCGCTCGGTGTCGGGTGGGCTGAAGCGATCAGCTTCGGCAAAGGTGCGGGCCAGCGCATCGGCCGGGCGCTGCGAAAGCAGGCGCAGCAGGTACAGCGGCCCGCCTGCCTTGGGGCCCGTGCCGGACAGACCTTCGCCGCCAAAGGGCTGCACGCCCACCACGGCGCCGACCATGTTGCGGTTCACATACAGGTTGCCAGCATGGGCGCGGTTGACCACGCGGGCGATGGTTTCGTCGATGCGGGTGTGCACGCCTTGTGTGAGGCCGTAGCCGGTGGCGTTGATCTGGTCGAGCAACTGGTCCAGGTCGTTGCGCGCGTAGCGCACGAGGTGCAGCACGGGGCCGAAGACTTCGCGCTGCAGCTCGCCGATGTGGTTCAGCTCGATCAGCGTGGGTGGCACAAAGGTGCCCGGTGCGCTGACGCTGACCGCAGAAACGTGGTTCGGGTGCTGGAACACGCGGTGGCCTTGGGCCTTGAACTTCTCGATGTGCTGGATGATGCCCGCTTGTGCTTCGGCATCGATGACGGGGCCCACGTCCACACGCAGCGCTCCGGGGTTGCCCACACGCAGCTCGCCCATGGCACCTTGCAGCATCTCCACCACGCGGTCGGCGGCTTCTTCTTGCACGCACAACACGCGCAGGGCGGAGCAGCGCTGGCCTGCGCTGTCAAAGGCGGACGACACGGCGTCGCCCACCACCTGTTCCACCAGCGCGGATGAGTCCACGATCATTGCGTTCTGCCCCCCGGTTTCTGCAATCAGCGGGATGGGGCGGCCTGCGGCGTCCAAGCGACCTGCCACGGTGCGTTGCAGGATGCGCGCCACCTCGGTGGAACCGGTGAACATCACGCCCATCACGCGGGCGTCGCCGATCAAACGCGCCCCCACGGTTTCGCCCTGGCCGGGCAGCAGTTGCACGGCGGCGCGGGGCACGCCAGCCTGCCACAGCAGGCGCACGGCCTCGGCGGCGATCAGCGGGGTTTGTTCGGCGGGCTTGGCCAGCACGGGGTTGCCTGCGGCCAGCGCTGCCGCCACCTGGCCCATGAAGATGGCGAGCGGGAAGTTCCAGGGGCTGATGCAGGCGACTGGGCCGAGCGGGAGGTGGGTGGCGTTGTCGAAGGTGCTTTGCACCTGGGCCGCGTAGTAGCGCAGAAAGTCCACCGCCTCGCGCACTTCGGCCACGGCGTTGCTGGCGCTCTTGCCCGCTTCGCGCATCAGCAGGCCCAGCAGAGGCAACATGCGGGCCTCCAGCAGGTCGGCGGTGCGCAGCAGGGCGGCGGCGCGCTCGGCGGGCGGGGTGGCGGCCCAAGGGGCTGCTGCGGCCTGGGCGTGGGCCAGGGCCTGGTCGACGTCTGGGGTCGTGGCTTCTTGCACCTGGCCCACCACGTCGTGGTGGTCGGCGGGGTTGCGCACGGGCTGCATGGGGCCTGCGGGGGCATCGGCGCCCAGCAGGGGGGCGGAGGTCCAGGCATGGGTGGCAGTGGCTTGCAGGGTGGTGGCCAGCTCGGTCAGCGTGTTTTCGTTCGACAGGTCCAGCCCGCGCGAGTTGGTGCGGTGCACGCCATACAGGCCCTGGGGCGTGGCAATGCGGGGGTGGGGCAAGCCCGCAGTGCCTTCTGCCGCAGCTTGCTGGTCCACCACTTGCACGGGGCTCTTCACCAGCTCGTCCAGCGCAATCGTTTCGTCGGCAATGCGGTTCACGAACGAGGTGTTGGCCCCGTTCTCCAGCAGACGGCGCACCAGGTAGGCCAGCAGGGTTTCGTGCGTGCCCACGGGGGCGTAGATGCGGCACGGGCGGCCCAGCTTGCCCGCAGTGATGGCACCCACCACCTGCTCGTACAGCGGCTCGCCCATGCCGTGCAGGCACTGGAACTCGTACTGCCCAGCGTAGTAGTTGCTGCCTGCCAGTTGGTAGATGGTGGCCACCGTCTCGGCGTTGTGCGTGGCGAACTGGGGGTACACGGCCTCGGGCGCGGCCAGCAGCTTGCGTGCGCAGGCGATGTACGAAATGTCGGTGTGCACCTTGCGGGTGTATACGGGGTAGTCCGCGAGGCCATCGACCTGGGCGCGCTTGATTTCGCTGTCCCAGTACGCGCCTTTCACCAGGCGCACCATCAGGCGGCGCTGGGTGCAGCGGGCCAAGTCCACCACGTAGTCGATGACGAAGGGGCAGCGCTTTTGGTAGGCCTGGATGACGAAGCCAATGCCGTTCCAGCCCGCCAGCGTGGGCTCGTGGCACAGGCGCTCCAGCAGGTCCAGCGACAGCTCCAGGCGGTCGGTTTCTTCGGCGTCGATGTTCAGGCCAATGTCGTACTGCTTGGCCAGGGCCGTGAGGCGCAACACCAGCGGGTACAGCTCGTCCATCACGCGGCCAAACTGTGAGCGGCTGTAGCGCGGGTGCAGGGCCGAGAGCTTGATGGAGATGCCCGGCCCTTCGTAGATGCCGCGCCCGGCAGAGGCCTTGCCAATCGCGTGGATGGCTTGTTCGTACGAGGCGTAGTAGTGCGTGGCGTCTTCGCTGGTCAGCGCCGCCTCGCCCAGCATGTCGTACGAATAGCGAAAGCCCTCGGCCTCCATCGTGCGGGCGTTGCGCAGGGCCTCGTCAATGGTTTCGCCGGTCACAAACTGCTCGCCCATCATGCGCATCGCCATGTCCACGCCTTTGCGGATCAGCGGCTCACCGCCTTTACCGATCAGGCGGCTGAGCGAATTGCCCAGGCTGCCTTCGCTGTGTGTGGCCACCAGCTTGCCGGTGATCAGCAGGCCCCAGGTGGCGGCATTGACGAAGAGCGACGGGCTCTTGCCCAGGTGGGCATCCCACTGGCCGTGGCTGATCTTGTCGCGGATCAGCGCGTCGCGCGTGGCCTTGTCGGGGATGCGCAGCAGCGCCTCGGCCAGGCACATCAGCGCCACGCCTTCTTGCGACGACAGCGAAAACTCTTGCAGCAGCCCTTGCACGATGCCCGCGCGCCCGGCGCTGGCCTTGCGTTCGCGCAGTGCCTTGGCAATGCGCAGGGCCAGTTGCTCTGCCGACGCTGCCTGATCAGCGGGCAATCGGGCCTGGGCTAGCAGCGGGGCCAGGGCTTCGGGCTCGGGGCGGCGGGTGGCGGCGGTGATGGCTGCGCGCAGCGGGTTGTTCAGCGGCGTGCGGGGCGCAAAGTCTGCAAACGGGGCGGAGGGCTGCGTCATGGCGGTGTCTTTCAGGGATTTGGCGGTGCCCAACACGGGGGAAAGTGTTGGTTGGGCGCGTTATTGGCGATGATCCTTGGGTTGGTGATGAATAAATGTTCGAAAATTGGCATTAACACCGAATAAATAACTAATCAATATGCAAAATGAACCCGATCTGGACCGGATTGACCGCAAGATCCTGTCAATCCTGCAGGAAGACGGCCGCATTGCCAACCTCAAGCTGGCCGAGGCGGTGGCCCTGTCGCCCACCGCCGTGCTGGCACGGGTGCAGCGCCTCACGCGCGATGGCTTCATCCTGGGCTATGAGGCGCGGCTCAACCCACTCAAGCTGGGCGCGGGCATGCTGGTGTTTGTGGAGGTGCTGCTGGACCGCACCACGCCCAACGTGTTCGATCAGTTCAAGGCCGCCGTGCAGGTGCACCCCGAGATCATGGAATGCCACATGGTGGCGGGCGGGTTTGATTACCTGCTCAAGACGCGATCCGCCGACATGAACGCCTACCGCGTGTTTGCGGGCAATGTGCTGTGGCAGCTGCCCGGCGTGCGCGAGACGCGCACCTATGCGGTGATGGAAGAGGTCAAGCACACCAACCACCTGTACCTGCGCTGACCCCACACCACCCACCGGATTGGCGGTGCTGGCAGAAGCCCGCATAATTCTCGGCAGATCTGCTTGCATGAGGAGCTACACCATGACGACCGCTTTCCCCTATGCCGCCGCAGCCCTGGTGGCTGCCCTGTTCAGCCAGACGGCCGCTGCATCCTGCTACGTCGTCTATGGCCCTGACAAGGACATCGTGTACCGCGCCCCGGTGCCGCCGGTGGACATGTCACGGCAGATCCACGAAACCCTGCCCCTGGTGGCCCCGGGCTCGACGCTGGTTTTTTCGCCCGACAACTTTGGCTGCGAACTCACCATCAACAAGCTGCCACTGACTGCCGTGTCAGCGCCCGGGGGCATGCGGCCTGCGCGCGCTGACCGGGGCTGAAACGGACAGTTCGCAGGGGTGCGGCCAGTGGGCGTGCCGCGCCTGAGACAATCGGGGGATGAGCGAACCGAAAGAACTATCCCCCTCGTTTGAACCCACCGAGCAGAATTCCCAAAGCGACCTGCCCGAAGGCTGGCTGCACGTGCAGTCCATGGACCTGGATGCCCAGGGCGTTGCCCGCAAGTCCGATGGCAAGGTGGTCTTCATCGATGGTGCCCTGCCGTTCGAGCTGGTCACCGCCAACACCCACCGCAAGAAGAACAACTGGGAGCAGGCCAGCCTGGTAGCGATCCACCGCGAGTCGTCCCAGCGCGTGCGGCCGGATTGCCCCCACTTTGGCCTGCACGCAGGCGCCTGTGGCGGCTGCAAGATGCAGCACTTGCACGTGGGCGCGCAGGTGGCCGTCAAGCAGCGGGTGCTGGAAGACAACCTCTGGCATCTGGGCAAGGTCAAGGCCGAGACCATGCTGCGTCCCATCGAAGGGCCCGCCTGGGGCTACCGTTACCGTGCCCGCCTGGCGGTGCGCCACGTGATCAAGAAGGGCCAGGTCCTGGTGGGCTTTCATGAGCGCAAGAGCCGCTACATCGCCGACATGCAGACCTGCAAGATCTTGCCCCCGCATGTCGATGCCATGCTGATGCCCCTGCGCGCACTGATTGCCAGCCTGGATGCCCGCGACACCTGCCCACAGATCGAACTGGCCTGCGGCGACACCGTGACCGCGCTGGTGCTGCGCCACCTGGAGCCGCTGAGCACCGATGACATCGCCCGGCTGCGCGCCTTTGCGGCGGAGCACCATGTGCAATGGTGGCTGCAGCCCAAGGGCCCGGATACAGTAAAGCTGCTGGACGAGGGCGGCGAGCAGCTGTCGTACGCACTGCCGGACTTCGGCATCACCATGCCTTTCAAGCCCACGGACTTCACCCAGGTGAACCCGCACATCAACCGCGTGCTGGTGAGCCGCGCGCTGCGGCTGCTGGACGTGCAACCGCACGAACGCGTGATCGACTGGTTCTGTGGCCTGGGCAACTTCACGCTGCCGCTGGCCACGCAGGCGCGCGAGGTGCTGGGCATCGAGGGTAGCGAGGCCCTGGTGGCCCGCTCGCGTGAGAACTATGCACTGAATCAGGCCCAGGCGCCGGACCACAAAGCGCTGGCAGCTACGGATTTTGTAGCGCGCAACCTGTTCGAGATGACGCCCGAGATGCTGGTGGCCGACGGCACTGCCGACAAGTGGCTGGTGGACCCACCACGCGAAGGGGCGTTTGCGCTGGCCAAGGCGCTGGCGGACATTGAACAGGCCCGAATTGGCGCCGAGGGCGCTAGCCCCTTGCCTGCAGGGGCCGAAGGCTGGACACCCCCGAAGCGCATTGTGTACGTGAGCTGCAACCCAGCCACCCTGGCGCGTGATGCCGGGCTGCTGGTGCATCTGGCTGGCTATCGGTGCACGGCGGCGGGCATGATCAACATGTTCCCGCACACGGCCCATGTGGAGAGCATGGCGGTGTTCGAGCGGGTCTGAGAGTCCGTTAGAAAGATGGTGGACGGAGGGTTCAGCCCTCCGTCCCGTGCCATCGCCACCCGGGCGTCACGTCAGCTCCGGTTGCGGCTGGCTGCGGGGTCGCGGGGTTCGGTTTCGGTATCGGGTGCGCGTTCGCTGCGTTCGGGCTTTTCCACCTTGCCCAGCACCGAGGGCGTGCCCTCGATCTTGTTCTCACGCATGTAGGCGTCCATGTCCTTCCAGCCTGCAAACACCGAGGCCTTGGAGGCCTTGGGATTGAGGGCGTAGCAGTCTTCCAGACCCCGCAGTGCGTGGCGGCAGGCACCGCCAATGGCCTTGGCCTCGGCATCGCGTTGCGCTACGCGCGGGTCGGGGCCCAGGCCCGGGATCTTGTCGCAGCCTGCAAGCAGCAACAGGCCCGCCAAAACCATCAGGCGCAATGCGGTGGAGGGGCTTTGTGGATACATGTACTTGCATTATCGGCACACTGGCCGCGCTATTGAGGCTTGATCCTGGGGCGCTGCCCACAAAAAAGGCTCCCGAGGGAGCCTTTTGATGGAGGTCAAGGGACTGCAGGGCTCAGTCGCGCTCGCCACCCATGATGCCCAGCAGGGCCAGCAGGCTCTGGAACACATTGAAGATGTCCAGGTACAGGGCCAGTGTGGCGCTGATGTAGTTGGTTTCGCCGCCGTCCATGATTTGCTTGAGGTCATACAGCATGTAGGCGCTGAAGATGCCGATAGCAAGCATCGAGATCACCATCATGCCCACGCTGGAGCCCAAGAACACGTTGATGATGCCGCCTACCATGAGCACCAGCGCGCCCACCATCAGCCACTTGCCCATGCCCGACAGGTCGCGCTTGATGACGCTGGCCAGGCTGGCCATGACAAAGAACACACCGGCTGTGCCGGCAAAAGCCGTCATGATGAGGTCAGTGCCGTTCTTGAAGCCCAGCACCATGCCGATCATGCGCGACAGCATCAGACCCATGAAGAACGTGAAGGCCAGCAGCACTGGCACGCCAGCGGCCGAGCGCTTGGTCTTTTCGATGGCGAACATGAAGCCGAACGCGCCGCCCAGGAACACGATCAGGCCCAAGCCGCCCGTCAGCGAGCGGGTGATGCCGGTGGCCACGCCGATCCAGGCGCCCAGCACCGTGGGGATCATGCTCAGGGCCAGCAGCCAGTAAGTATTGCGAAGCACCTTGTGGCGCTCTTCCTGCGAGATGCCATAGCCCGCAGAGTGGCCCAGGGTGGTGACTTGGTCATTCATCTTGTGTCTCTCCTTGTTGGCCTGCACGACGCAGACATCACAAATTCTAGGTGCTGACGCTTTTTTGCTTTGCAATGACCATACCCGGTCACCTACTTTTGGTAAGGATACTTTCACCCTGGCTGGGGGCAACGGCGCCGGGGATGCCGGTATGCTCAGCTCTCTTTGCGTGCCGGGGCGGCCTGTTCGGCCCGGTTTCCTCTCCCACTTTCGGATCCTTTCATGAAAACCAAGCACGAACTCGAACTGGCCGACGTCAAGGCCGTTGCCGCTGCCGCCGAAGCCGAGGCCCTCAAGAACAATTGGGCAGTCACCATCGCCATCGTGGACGATGGCGGCCACCTGCTGTGGCTGCAGCGCCTGGACGGTGCGGCAGCGGTGTCGTCGCACATCGCGCCCTCCAAGGCTCGCACGGCAGCCCTGGGCCGCCGCGAAAGCAAGGTCTACGAGGACGTGATCAACGGCGGCCGTACCTCGTTCCTGAGCGCGCCCACCATTGACGGCCTGCTCGAAGGCGGCGTGCCGATCATGAAGGACGGCCAGTGCCTGGGTGCCGTGGGCGTGAGCGGCGTGAAGTCCACCGAAGATGCACAGATCGCCCGCGCGGGCATTGCAGCCCTGGGCCTCTGATTCGGGGGCTCCCGGCAGGGGGTGCGATTGCTATCATTGTGATAGCTGTAAGCGCATGTTCCACTAGCGCATGGGGCTGAAAACGCTTCAAAACCCTCTGGGAGCATGAAAAAACCGGCCTGTGGGCCGGTTTTTTTGTTGGTGGGGTCGGGGGCGGCAAAAAAAGCCGGGCTACGCGGGAGCAAACCCGTTGGCTGGCAAAAACGACCCTTGCGAGCTTGTTGCAAGCCCGGGAGTCGCCCCACGATGAAACTATTTGGTCAGGATGAGCTTGCCCAGCTTGGTGGCCTGCAGGCGGTACACCGAGCCGTTGTGGCTGATGG
>NZ_JADHVT010000092.1 GCF_016783915.1 Acidovorax sp. | reverse complement strand
TCGTCGGATCGCCCTTGGCCAAGGTGGCGTACTGCATGAGCACACGGGATGCCACGCGCTTGACGTACACATCTGGCGGCAAAAGGCCCGAGCCAAACGCATCGAAGAAACCCGCGCAAATTTTCCAGAACGCACGCGCCTGCCGATCTGTTTGTGCGGCCACAAAGCCCAGGCAGGTGTCGCGCAGGCTCAGGGCGGCCTTCAGGTCCCCCGACTTGACGATGCGCAGCACAGCAGCATCCAGCCGCGCCCGCGCCTCGGGACCGTAGGGCAGAGGTGGGCGCGACACCGCACCTTCGGGTTCACGGAAACGGCGCTCCACCGGCCAAAGGTCAGCGGGATGAACGCGGTCAGCGCCTGCCAATGCCTGGGCATCGCGGTACTGCGGAAACAGGGCCACTGGCGATACGGCTTTACCCGCCAGCACGGTTTCGAGGTATTCGATCAGTGCAAAACTGGCGCGCTCGATCACTGCGGCAGCGTCATCGCTGCAGGTTTCGGGGCGCTGGACAAACTTCTGCACCGCCGATTCCATGGACCGCAACACCAGCGCCGGAGGGCCCATGCCCACCATTTCCAGCGCACCACAGGCTTGGTGCAGTTGCTGGCGCGCAATGCGCAGGGGTCCAGCGTCCAGCGCCGCCAGATCAGACTCGCGTGCTACCTCGGCATCACGCACAAAGCGCCGCATCGCCTTGACAGCACCGTCCAGCGATTTGCGCAGCTCGTCAAGCACCCAAGCCAAAGGACCCAGGTCCTGATCTCCCTGGGTCCCGTCGGCGGCCGGTGCATTGTTGACATCAATAGATGACATGGATTCGTCCCCGGCTGCAATGAGCCAGCTGGTTGATGACTAACTGCTGCGTCAGGCGATCTTGAACCGTGCCACCGATTGGCGCAGTTCTTCAGCCATGTGCGAGAGCTCGCGCACCTGCTGCGCTGTGGTGCGAGTACCTTCACCCGTCTGCTCGGTCACCGCAAAAATGTGCTGGATGTTGTCGGCCACTTCGTTGGCCAGAACAGCTTCCCGGGAAGTCGAAGACGAAATCTGCTCAATCAGTTCGGCGAGACGGCGCGACACGCGGTCAATCTCGGTCAGCGCGGTACCGGCGCTGTCGGACAGTCGGGCTCCTTCCACCACACCCTGCGTGGAGCGTTCCATAGCGGCTACGGCGTCCTGGGTGTCGGTCTGAATGGCTTTCACCAGGGCAGAAATCTGGCGCGTCGCATCGGCCGAACGTTCAGCCAGACGCTGCACTTCTTCCGCCACCACCGAGAAGCCGCGACCGGCCTCACCGGCGGATGCTGCCTGGATGGCAGCGTTCAGAGCCAGCACGTTCGTCTGCTCGGTAATATCGGAAATCAGCTCGGTGATTTCACCGATCTCCTGAGACGATTCGCCAAGGCGCTTGATCCGCTTGGAGGTGTCCTGGATCTGGTCGCGGATGGAGTTCATACCGCCGATGGCGTTTTGCACGGCCTGCAGACCCGAGTCCGCAGCTTGCAGCGACTGGCGGGCCACCGTGGCGGACTCTTGCGCTTGCGTGGACACCTCGTTAATGCGGGTTGCCATGTCCAGAACGGAGCGGCCGGTTTCGCGAATCTCGCGCAGCTGCTCGGTCGATGCCGCCAGCAGTTCGGTCGAAGTGTTATCCACCTGGGCGGTCGTCTGTGCCACACGGGTCGCTGTGTTCTGCACGCTACCCACGAGCTGGCGCAGCTCTTCCACCGTGTAGTTCACAGAGTCGGCAATGGCGCCGGTGATGTCTTCTGTCACGGTGGCTTCTTGCGTCAGGTCACCTTCAGCGACCGACTGCAGTTCGTTCATCAAACGCAAAATGGCGGCCTGGTTGGCGTCGTTGACGCGCTTGGCTTCCTGCTCTTGGCGCTTGGCGTCGCGTTGCTGGTTTTCAGCAGCTGCCTGGCGACCACGACTGTCCAGCAGCTGGACGCGCGAAATGCCGATACCGCACAGCAGCACGAACAAGCCTGCCAGCGCCAGGGCGGCGAACTGGCCGGCGCCCAGACCGGTCTGTGCAGACAGCTTGGTTTGCAGACCTTCCAGTTGGCGGCGCAGCGGTTCGCTGTCGGCAATGATGGCGGACTGTGCCTCACGGGCAGACACCAGACCTTGCAGGTTGCCCAGAATGGCGCTCGCCTGGGTGCGGGTCTGCTCGTACAGCTTGATCAGGGCTTCCAGTTGCTCGCGGGTCTGCGCATCTTTGGTGGCTGACAGGCGCAACTCTGGGCTGCCTTCCAGCAGGCCTTGTGCAATTTCCTTGAAGGAGTTCAAGTCCTTGCCCAGCAGGAACACGGCCTCGGGGCTCACGCCTTCCATGGTCTGGAATTCGTTGGCGGACTTGCCAATACGCTGCGTCAGCATCACCAGCTGGCCTGCAGCAGAGATTTCGGCCGCAGGGGCGTTCTGTTGCAGCTTGAGCGAGGAGACCGTTTCAGCGATTTCCAGCAGGTCGGACGACTGGCGGTTGATGGTACGCAGAGCGTCACCCACCTGCGTCAGAATCTTTTGCTGGCCCATCACCACGCTGGCGTTGCGCTCGGCGCGCTCCATCAGCGGATTGACGGCATCCAGATCGGGCTTGAAGGGCTCTCCCAACGACTGTACGCCCAGTTCGTTGTCACCGGCATTGAGGGCCCGCACGTTGCGAGCCAGCACGCCAGAGCTTTCCACCACGTCCGGGAAGGCTTGTGGGCTACCCACCAGCGCTTGCGACACCGACTTGGCAAGACGTTGCGACTGCATCAGCGACTGGCCAGTAGCCGCGAGCTGTTGTGCAGAACGGTCGGCCTGCTGCAGCACCCAACCAGCGATCAGAGCCAGCACCACCACACCCACGGCCAGCAGCGCCAGCAGACGGCGCTGATGGCCAGCAGCGGTCGAGCGGCCCAGCAGGGGCAGGCTGATGAGGTCTTCTTCGGCCTCAGGCGCGGTCAGTTCGGGCGTGTAGCCGTCGGGATCGCCCTGGACGCTGTTCATGGCTTCAGCCTGATAGGAGTCGCGCAGTTGCGAACCATCCAGTGCTCCGGTGGCCAGGAGATCCTGCCCATCGTCGGTCGTGCCGGTGGCTGCGCCAGTGTCAGGCGTGGCGGGTTTCCGGTTGAACAGTTTTCCAAATTGATTGACGACGGACATGGTGCAGCCTTACAGAAAAACTCAAGCACTGATGCTCAGGAAAGCGGGATGTTGGGACAGGATCTGCAAGTTCAGCTCCTGCCAGCGTGTGCCACTGGAATCGATATAGGTGGTGCCGAAGAAGCTGGGCGAATCCTCAGCGGGCGGCTCGGACGATACAAACGCATCCGTGCCGCGAAGACCGGCGAGGCGGTCCACCAGCAACGCAGCGTTGACGTCGAGCGCCGCATTGAAAGCCAGCAGACTGGCCTCGGACAGGGCTTGCTCGGTGCGTGGCGCGGTAGAGCCCAGCAAACCAGCCAGATCCACCACACCCACCAGCCCGCCTCGCAGGTTGGCCACGCCCAGAAACCAGCTCTGGGTGTAAGGCACCGCCTGCACCGACACCCAGGGGAAAATCTCCCCAGACTGCCCCAGGGGCAGCAAATAGAAATTCCCGGCGGACTCTACAGCCAGCCAGGAGGACACAGACGTACCTTCGGACCTTGCAGCCTGCAAACGGCTGGCAAGTCGGGTCTGGAGCTCCCGTAGGGCTTCGCGGTTTGCCATGAGCGCGCCGCTGCCTCAGTTCAGAGCGTCAATTTTGGCCTGCAGCTCTGCGGGGTCCACCGGCTTGGTAATGTAGCCGCGCGCACCCTGGCGCATGCCCCAGACACGGTCGGTTTCCTGGTTCTTGCTGGTGCACATGATGATGGGCACATCAGCGTAAAGGGGATCGCGGGTGATGGCACGCGTGAGCTGAAAACCGTTTTGGCCTGGCATCACCACATCCATCAGGATGAGATCAGGCTTCTCTTCGGCCAGACGGCGAAACGCCTCTTCGGCATTTTCTGCGGTACGGACTTGCATGCCTTTTTTCTGAAGCAGGTCCGTCAAAAACATCAACTCGGTCTTCGAGTCGTCGACGACCAATACTTTCTGAATGGGCATTACATGGCTCCTTGTTGGGAATTGCCAAACTGCTGCACTGCCTGCAACAGCTGGTCTTTGGTAAACGGCTTGGTGAGATATTCCTGGCAGCCGACCATGCGCCCACGCGCTTTATCGAACACGCCGTCCTTGGAGGACAGCATTACCACCGGGGTATCTGCGAAACGGGCGTTGCGCTTGATGATGGCGCAGGTCTGGTACCCGTCGAGCTTGGGCATGAGGATGTCGCAGAAAATCAGCTGAGGCTGGTAATCGTTGACTTTGGCCAAAGCATCAAAGCCGTCGTCGGCCAACAAGACTTCGTGCCCCCCCTGCTTGAGAAAAATCTCGGCGCTTCGACGGATGGTGTTGCTGTCATCCACCACGAGCACTTTGAAAGATGCGCCTGTTGTAGTCAATTGTCACTGCTCCCGATGGAGAAAATAAACAACGCAGCAGCGAATGGTGCTGGAGCGCCTCAGATCTGGACCATCTCGAAATCTTCCTTGCGGGCGCCACATTCTGGGCAGGTCCAGTTCATCGGGACCTGATCCCATGGCGTGTTGGGTGGAATGCCGTGTTCGGGAGAACCCTCAGCTTCGTCATAAATCCAGCCGCAAATCAAACACATCCAAGTTTTAAAGTCGGTCACAGCTTAAAGGGCCTTCACATAGAATGCAACGATTGTATCTAGTGATCTCTGCGGCCTGCAGCTTCCGTGCCACCCCTCCAGCAGGATCTGGTCCATGACCACCAAAGCCTCCCTTCCCCCCTCCGAAATCCCAGATATTGACGACGATGACGCGGAGGAAGCGAGCCCGGCCTGTGTGCTGGTGTTCAATGCCAGCGACCCCAGCGGAGCCGGCGGACTGACCGCCGACATCACCACCATCGCCTCGGTTGGAGGGCACCCGATTGCCGTGGTGACCGGGGCCTATGCCCGCGACACCGCTCAGATTTTTGACCACTTCAGCTTCGACGACGAGGCCGTCTCCGAGCAGGCGCGTGCCGTGCTGGAAGACCTGCCAGTACAGGCCATGAAGGTCGGCTTTGTCGGCAGTCCCGAGAACATCAGCACCATTGCCGAGATCACGACCGACTATGACGAAGTCCCCGTGATCGCCTACATGCCCAACCTGTCCTGGTGGCGGGACGAGCTGATCGACGAGTACCTCGACGCCTTCCGCGAGCTGCTGCTGCCGCAGACCTCGGTGTTGGTTGGAAACCACAGCACGCTGTGGCGCTGGCTGCTGCCGGACTGGGCGGGCGAGCGCAGCCCCACTGCGCGTGACATTGCCCGGGCCGCCTCCGAGATGGGCGTGCCTTACACATTAGTCACTGGCATCCCCTTGCCCGAGCAGTTCGTCGAGAACGTGCTGGCATCACCCCAAACCGTGCTGGGCAGCGGCAAGTTCGAGTTGTTCGACGCCACCTTCTCGGGCGCGGGCGATACGCTGTCGGCCGCACTCACTGCCCTGGTGGCCAGCGGCAATGACCTTGGCGAAGCCACCAGCGAAGCGCTGGGCTACCTCGACCGCTGCCTGGATGCAGGCTTTCGCCCCGGCATGGGGCATATCGTTCCCGACCGCATGTTCTGGGCGCAGCCCGAGGACGACGAGACCGACCCCGACGAAGAAGAAACCACGATTGATGAAACACAGGCCCTGGAGGGTTTTGTGATGCCACCCCATGACACCAAGCACTGATCTCAATATTCCCCTGTTCGAACGCGCCAAGGCGCTGATCCCCGGCGGCGTGAATTCGCCCGTGCGGGCCTTCAAGGCGGTGGGCGGCACGCCCCGTTTCGTCAAACGCGCACAAGGCGCCTACTTCTGGGATGCCAACGACCAGCGCTTCATCGATTACATCGGCTCCTGGGGCCCCATGATCCTGGGCCACGGCCACCCTGCTGTGCTGGAGGCCGTGCAGAAGGCCGCGCTTGAAGGCTTCAGCTTTGGCGCGCCCACCGAGCGCGAGGTCGAGCTGGCCGAAGAGATCCTGAGCCTGGTGCCGTCCATGGAGATGATCCGTTTGGTCAGCTCGGGCACCGAAGCGGGCATGAGCGCCATCCGCCTGGCGCGCGGCGCCACGGGGCGCAGCAAGTTCATCAAATTCGAAGGCTGCTACCACGGCCATGCCGACTCGCTGCTGGTCAAGGCTGGCTCGGGCCTGGCCACGTTTGGCAATGCCACCAGCGCTGGTGTGCCGCCCGAAGTGGTGCAGCACACCCTGGTGCTTGAATACAACAACGTCGCCCAGTTGGAAGAAGCCTTTGCCCTGCACGGCAAGGAACTGGCCTGCGTGATGATCGAACCCATTGCGGGCAACATGAACCTGGTGCGCGCGACCGTGCCGTTCATGAAGCGCTGCCGCGAGTTATGCACCGAATACGGCGCGCTGCTGGTGCTCGACGAAGTGATGACGGGTTTCCGCGTGGCCCTGGGCAGCGCGCAAAGCGTTTATGCCAAGAGCATCCCAGGCTTCAAGCCCGACATCACGGTGCTGGGCAAGGTGATCGGCGGCGGCATGCCGCTGGCGGCGTTTGGTGGCCCGCGCGCCATCATGGAACACCTCGCACCGCTGGGCGCGGTGTACCAGGCGGGCACGCTGTCGGGCAACCCGGTGGCCACGGCCTGCGGGCTGGCCACGCTGCGCGAAATCAAGAAGCCCGGCTTCTTCGATGCGCTGTCGGCCCGTACCCGCTCACTCGTCGAAGGCCTGCAAGGCGCTGCCACGGCAGAAGGAGTGCCGTTCTGCGGCGACAGCGAAGGCGGCATGTTCGGTTTTTTCCTGCTGCCCGAACTGCCGCAGAACTACGCCCAGGTGCTCAAGACCGACAGTGCGCGGTTCAACCAGCTGTTCCACGGTCTGCTGGATCGGGGCATCTACATTGCACCGGCCTTGTATGAAGCGGGCTTTGTGAGCGCCGCCCACACCGCCGACGACGTGGCAGCCACCGTGGCTGCTGCGCGCGAAGTGTTCAAGACGCTCTCAAAATAATAGCTGACATCGCAAATTGCACTAGCGCTTCCTGCCAATTTGGCACTGAATGGCCCTCACGAGGGCCATTTTTCATGGCGACGAGGCTTGCGGCAGACAGTCACAGCAGTCCGCGCAGCTCACGGGCTGCATCCTGCAGCAGCGGCAGCATGTCGCGCTGCAGGCTGCCCTCGTCCATCTGCTTGGGCGATGCCACCACGTTGAGCGCAGCCACCGTGTGGCCCTGCAGGTTGCGCAGCGGCACGGCCAGCGCGTGCACGCCCAACTCATGCTCCTCCACGGCCAGGCAATAGTCGTCGCGCCGCACCTTGGTGATCACCTGCCGCAGCGGGCCTACCTGCGTAATGGTTTGGGGCGTGAGGCGGTGCAAGGGCCGGTTCTTGAGCCAGGCGGTCAACTCCGCCGGGGGCAGCGCCGCCAGCAACACGCGGCCGGTGGACGTAGGGTGGGCCGGCAGCCGCGCGCCCAGGTGCAAGCCATAGGCCAGCACCCGCGATGGCGCGCCATACACGCCACTGCGTGCCACGATCACCACCTCGTCCCCGTCCAACACCACCGCCGAGAACGACTGCTGGGTCTGCGCCGCCAGCCGGTTCAGCGTGGGCTGCAGTACACGGGGCAAACGCGCTGAAGCGAGATAGCTGCCCGAAAACCGCAGCACTTTGGGCGCCAGCCAGAAGTAGCTGCCATCCGTCTCCAGATACCCCAGGTGCGCCAGCGTCAACAGGTGCCGCCGCGCTGCCGCGCGCGTGAGGCCGGTGCGCTGCGCCGCCAGCGTGGCATTCAGGCGCTGGCGCTCGGTGTCAAAACTCTCCAGCACGGCCATGCCTTTGGCCATGCCTTCGATGAAGTCTGCCTTGGCGATGGGGGTGGAGGTCATGGGCTGAGGTATGAAGTGCTGGTTGATTGGACTGGCTGAGACAACGGGGCTGACGGGACCCCGCAGCAGCCCAGCGCACTGGCGGCCAGGGGTTGCAGACGCCAACCACCCCGGAGACTGCGCGATCATCGCACAAAGCATCGATTGATCGCACGCAATCGGCATCACCGGATATCGCTTTGATCTGGATCAACCTACGCTCAAGGCCACTGGTTTTCGGTATCCCCCCACCCCCCACTTCCCATTCCCAGAGGTTTTCCATGCGCACCCAGGTTGCCATCATTGGTGCCGGCCCCGCCGGCCTGCTGCTCGGTCAGTTGCTCTACAAGTCCGGCGTTGACGCCGTCGTCATCGAACAGCGCAGCCCCGACTACGTGCTCGGCCGCATTCGCGCCGGGGTGCTGGAGAAGGTCTGCATGGACCTGCTGGACCAGGCGGGCGTGAGTGCCCGGGCCCATGCCGAGGGCCTGCCCCACGACGGTATCGAGCTGCTGTTCAAGGGCAAGCGCCACCGCATCGACCTGCACGAGTTGACCGGCGGCAGCCGCGTGACGGTGTACGGACAGACTGAAGTCACCCGCGACCTGATGGACGCGCGCGCGGCGGCAGGCCTGACCACCGTGTACGACGCACAGAACGTGCAAGTGCACGACTTTGACGGACAGCACCCGCGCGTGACGTACGAGAAGGATGGTCAGACCCACGAGCTGGCCTGCGACTTCATCGCGGGCTGCGACGGCTACCACGGCGTGTGCCGCGCCAGCGCGCCGGCCGATCTGCTCAAGACTTACGAGCGCGTGTACCCCTTTGGCTGGCTGGGCGTGCTGGCCGACGTGCCACCGGTGTCGCACGAACTCATCTACGCCAACACCGAGCGCGGCTTTGCGCTGTGCAGCATGCGCAGCGCCACCCGCAGCCGCTATTACGTACAGGTGCCCACCACCGACAAGGTCGAGAACTGGACCATCGACCAGTTCTGGACCGAACTGGGCAACCGCCTGGACCCCGAGGCCCGCGCCAACCTGGTGACCGGCCCGGCGCTGGAGATGAGCATTGCCCCGCTGCGCAGCTTTGTGGCCGAGCCCATGCGGTTTGGCCGCATGTTCCTGGCAGGCGATGCGGCCCATATCGTGCCGCCCACCGGCGCCAAGGGCCTCAACCTGGCTGCCAGCGACGTGGGCTATCTGTGGACCGCGCTGTCCGAGTTCTACAACGAGAAATCGTCCGTAGGCATCGACACCTACTCTGACCGCTGCCTGCGCCGCGTGTGGCGTGCAGAGCGATTCTCGTGGTGGTTCACCTCGCTGATGCACCGCTTTCCAGAGACGGGCGAGTTCGGTCAGAAGATCCAGGAGGCCGAGCTGGACTACCTGGTGCACTCACGTGCAGCCTCGGTGTCGCTGGCGGAAAATTACGTGGGCCTGCCGATGAGCTTTGGGGCCTGAGCCCCAGCGGACATCCAGCCCCGGCGGCTGCCGCCATCAGCGGGGGGTTGAGGCGGCCTCTGCCGCCCGCGCGCTCTGTGCAGCGGCTGGCAGCACCGGCAGCGACACCAGCCACTGCGCCATCTCGCGCGCCTGGGCCTCGGTCACCTGCGGGTGGCGCGGCATCACGGTGCGCCCCCACTCGCCCACACTGCCGTTGCGGATCTTGCGGGCCAGATAGTCCACCGCGTCGGCACGGTCGCGATAACGCGCTGCAATCTCCTGGAACGACGGGCCTACGTAGTAGCGTTCCATGCCGTGGCAGCGCAGGCAATCCGATGCTTCCACCAGGCGAAGCCCAGCTGATGCGGAAGGCTGTGTGGCAGAGCTGCCGCCCCCGGATGCGCTCTGGGCTGCACTCGCAGCACTCGCTGCACTCGGGCCAGGCTGCAGCATGCGCCAGCCGAGGTTGAGCATGCCCAACACCACCAGCGCCATGAACACCACCAGTGCCCACTTGAGCCAGCGGGGCCGGGGTGGCGGGCTCTCATCGTCGCGGTGCATGCTAATGCTCGAGAACAAGACCGGAGCGAATCAGCGGCACTTCAGTGGCGGAAATGGCGCACACCACTGAACACCATGGCCACGCCACGTTCGTTGGCGGCATCGATCACTTCGTTGTCGCGCATGGAACCACCGGGCTGGATCACGCAGGTCGCGCCCGCATCCACCACCACATCCAGGCCATCGCGGAAGGGGAAGAACGCGTCGCTGGCCACCACGGTACCCTGCAGCGTGAGGCCAGCATGGCCCGCCTTGATGCTGGCGATGCGGGCCGAGTCCAGGCGGCTCATCTGGCCTGCGCCCACGCCCATGGTCATGCCGCCCTTGCAGAAGACGATGGCATTGCTCTTGACGTACTTGGCCACCTTCCAGGCAAACAGCAGGTCTTCCATTTCTTCCAGCGTGGGCTGCTTCTTGGTCACGACCTTGAGGTCGATGAGCGACAGCTCGTGGTTGTCCGCCGTCTGCAGCAGCAGGCCCGAGCCGATGCGCTTGGCGTCCATGGCGTTGCGGCCGCGTTCCCAGTCGGTCTTGCCACCGTGGGCGGGCAGCGCGATCTTGAGCAGGCGCACATTGGCCTTGGCCTTGAAGATCTCCAGCGCCTCGGCGGTGAAATCTGGCGCCATCAGCACTTCGACAAACTGCTTGCTCACCTGGGCAGCCGCCGCGCCATCAACCACGCGGTTGAAGGCGATGATGCCGCCGAAGGCACTGGTGGGGTCGGTCTGGAAGGCCTTGCTGTAGGCGCTCAGCGCGTCCAGGCCCACGGCCACGCCGCAGGGGTTGGCGTGCTTGACGATCACGCAAGCGGCGGCTTCAAAGCTCTTCACACATTCCCAGGCAGCATCAGCGTCAGCGATGTTGTTGTAGCTCAGCTCCTTGCCCTGCAGCTGCACACCGGTGACCAGCGAGCCAGGCGCGGGGTACAGGTCGCGGTACAACGCGGCCTGCTGGTGGCTGTTTTCGCCGTAGCGCAGGTCCTGCACCTTAGTGAAGATGCCGTTGCTCTGGCCGGGGAACTGGGTGCGCGCAGGCACATAGGTTTCCGACAGCTTTTCTTCTTCGAACGTGACGGACGACAGGTAGTCACTGATGGCGCCGTCGTACTGCGCGATGCGGTTGAACGCTGCTACCGACAGCGCAAAGCGCAGCTTGTCACTCAACTTGCCGCCGGCCTTCAGCTCGGCCAGCACGGCCTCGTACTGATCGGCCGAGGTGATCACGCCCACGTCCTTCCAGTTCTTGGCGGCGCTGCGCACCATGGCGGGGCCGCCGATGTCGATGTTTTCGATGGCGTCGGCCAGCGTGCAACCGGCCTTGGCCACGGTGGCTTCAAAGGGGTAGAGATTGACCACCAGCAGGTCGATGGTGTCGATGCCGTGTTCCTTCAATGCCGCCATGTGTTCAGGCAGCTCACGGCGGGCCAGCAGGCCACCGTGCACCTTGGGGTGCAGCGTCTTCACGCGGCCGTCGAGCATCTCGGGGAACTGGGTGACCTCGGCCACTTCGGTCACGGGCAGGCCCTTGTCGGCCAGCAGCTTGGCTGTGCCGCCGGTGGACAAGAGCTTGATGCCCAGCGCGTGCAGCGCTTGCGCGAATTCGACGATGCCGGTCTTGTCAGAGACGGAGAGGAGTGCGTTCATGGTGGTAGTGCGGAGGTTTTGAATAAAAACAGGCTGTAGCGCTGGTGAATCATGCGCTGGTAGCTACAGAATAAATAGCAATCAGAGGCAATCCGTCAGAGCAGCTTGTGCTCGACCAGCTTCTTGCGCAGGGTGTTGCGGTTCAGGCCTAACCATTCGGCGGCGCGCGACTGGTTGTTGTCGGCCTGCTGCATCACGACTTCCAGCAGCGGCCTTTCGACCACACGCACCAGCATGTCGTACATGCCATCGGGCGTCTCGCCGCCCAGGTCGCGAAAGTAGCCCTGCAGGCTTTCGCGCACGCATTCTTCTATGTGTTTCTTGCTCATGCAACCAATCCCTCTTGTTCTTCTGTGTCGGCATCCACGTCGGTGGCAGCAGGCAGCCGGTCCATCTGCTGGCCCAGGGCGTCCAGATAGTCGGCCACGGCCTGCCACTGCGTGGTGCAGTCTTCGATCGTATTGATATGTGCCCGCAAGGCCTCGCCGCCCGGCAGCGCGCGCAGGTACCACGCAATGTGCTTGCGCGCACTGCGCACGCCGGTCAGCTCGCCATACAGGCTGTAGTGGTCGTGCAGGTGGTCCAGCAGCAAGCGCCTCACCTCGGCCACCAGCGGTGGCGCCAGGTGTTCGCCCGTGGCCAGAAAGTGGCCGATCTCGCGGAAGATCCACGGTCGGCCCTGGGCGGCGCGGCCGATCATGATCGCGTCGGCACATGTGGCAGCCAGCACATCGCGCGCCTTCTCGGGCGAGGTGATGTCGCCGTTGGCGACCACGGGCACCTTCACAGCAGCCTTCACCGCCGCGATGGTGTCGTACTCCGCATGGCCTTTGTAGCCTTGCTCACGCGTGCGGCCGTGCACCGTGAGCATCTGGATGCCCACGCTTTCAAACTGCCGCGCCAATGCCACGGCGTTCTTGTGCTCCTGGCACCAGCCGGTGCGCATCTTCAGCGTGACGGGCACGTTGAAGGGCGCGCAAGCCTCGACCACGGCAGCGGCAATTTCCACCGCCAGGGCCTCGTTTTGCATCAGGGCGGAACCCGCCCATTTGTTGCACACCTTCTTGGCCGGGCAGCCCATGTTGATGTCGATGATCTGCGCGCCGCGTTCCACGTTGTAGACCGCAGCCTCGGCCATCATCGGCGCATCGGTGCCGGCGATCTGCACGGCAATGGGCCCCGGCTCCCCTTCATGGTTGGCACGGCGCGAGGTCTTGAGGCTGTTCCACAAGTCCTTGCGCGAAGTCACCATCTCGCTCACCGCATAGCCCGCCCCCAGCGCCTTGCACAGCTGGCGGAACGGCCGGTCAGTGACGCCCGCCATTGGGGCGACGAACAACCGGTTCGCCAAAGGAATGTAGCCGATTTGCATGGGCGGGGATAGGAAGGGGGAGGCAGCAAAAGATGCTGAAAAAGGAGGCGGGATTGTACCTGCTCAAAATTTCAGCAACTGAAATAGAGCACACACCGTATCTATCTGCCGACCGGGCCCCATTGCGTCAGCCCACGGGACGCTTCCCTTGCCCCCCACTCTGGCCCTGTGGAGCAGACACCGCAGCGTCTCAACGCGCTGGTTGCAGTCTCACCGGGCGGCGAGATCGGTGTCTGCAGCCTGGGCTGGCGGCACACCCCGCTGCGCGAAATGCCACCACGCATCCGGCAGGTTGTCGAACTGGTGGCGCGCCATGAGCGCCCGCAGCCACTGGCGGTTGTGCAGCACGTCCGGGGAGAAACCGCTGGCGCCCGCCGCCGCCTCCGACCGCGCGGCGCCCACCGGGGTGCCCATGTCCACGGCCTGCCCGTCAGCCAGCGGCCCGCGCACCACCTTGTGGGCCTTGCTTCCGTCCACCACCTGCACCTGCACCACCCAGCCACCGCTGGTGGTGTTGCATGTGGCCTGCAACGCCATACCCTGGGACTGCAGCTCGCGGCCAATGCGCTCCAGCGCGGGACGTGCGGCGGGCTCCCTATCGCAAGGCGCTGTCGCAGCGGGCTCCCACAGCATTGGCCCTCCTTGCAAGCCAGGAGTGGGCACGGCCGCCTGGGGGCTGTGCACGCAGGCCGCCAACAACAGGGCCATGGCGACTGATGACCAGCGGGTCGCGGGCGGCAAGGAAACAGAGGGGTTCAAGCGGCGTGGATGGGACGTTGTGGGCAATACCAGCATGAGCGACCTCCTGGGTTTGTCATTCAGGGCCAATGTGTTTTGACGATACAAAAGCCCCTACAACCCAGCCATGCGCCGATGGCGCGCGCCGCTGTAGGACAGAGCCCCCAGGGGCGGATAGGGCCCCCACCGGCCCCTACACTCGAAGGCTATGGAAATCTGGATGCACCAGCTGCTCGAATGGCTGGCCCTGCCGCAGTTCGGCCTGAGCACAGTCTTTGTGGTGTCTTTCGTATCGGCCACGCTGCTGCCACTGGGCTCCGAGCCTGCAGTGTTCGGTCTCATCAAGCTCAACCCCGACCTGTTCTGGCCCGCCATCGTCGTGGCTACGGTGGGCAACACCCTGGGCGGCGGCCTGAGCTGGTGGATGGGCCTGGGTGCGCACAAGGCAGTGGACACGGCGCGCGGCAATGCCACCGAGGTACGGGCGCTGAACTGGCTCAAGCGCTTTGGCGCGCGTGCCTGCCTGCTGAGCTGGCTGCCCATGGTGGGCGACCCGCTGTGCGCTGTGGCCGGCTGGCTCAAGCTGCCGTTCTGGCCGTGTCTGGCCTACATGGCTGTGGGCAAGTTTCTGCGCTACCTGGTGATGACCAGCGTGCTGCTGTACTTCCTGCCCGGGCATCTGGCCATGTAGCGGCCCACCAGGGTCATCGAGGTCAGGACGGCAGCAGACGGCCCCAGTCCACGGGCGCCGTGGTGTCCACGTGCAGCGTGATGGCCTCCTCGTGGGGCTGCAGGGGGTGGGCGCGGGCCCACTGGGCGTCCAGCACCGCGACATCCGCCTCTGACGCACCGCCTCCGACCAGCGCCCGCTGGCGTACACGCTCGCGCAGCACCGGCAGCGGGGCCTCGAACGACAGGATGTGGCAGGGCACTTGCGCAGAATCGGCCAGGGCCAGAAAAAGCGCGCGGGCATCGCGGTCCAGAAAAGTGGCATCCACAATCACGGAATAGCCTGCCGCCAGCACCTCGCGCGCCACTTGCGCCAGCCGCTGGTGCGTGCGCTGTGAGGCCTCGGCGCTGTAGATGCCGCCAGGTATGCCGTCGCTGGCAGCATCGGGCGCCAGGCCAAACAGGCGCTTGCGCTCCACGTCGGCCCGCACACGCACCAGTCCACGCTGGCACGCCAGGGCCAGCGCATGGGTGCTCTTACCAGCGCCCGAAAAGCCATGGGCCAGCCACAGCGCGGCAGGGCGCGCCACGGGCCAGCGCGCGGGCCGTTGCCCTGCAAACCCCGCCGCCAGCTCCAGATACCCTTCCACGCCCTGCACAGCCTGCACGCCGGCGCCACCGCCACCGGTGGGGTCCAGCCGCAGAGCGGCCACCCGCGCCCGTACCAGGGCACGGTAACAACCGTAGTAACGCAACACCAGCAGACCCACGTAGTCCCCGGTGTGTTCCAGCCACCGGTTCAAAAACCGCCAAGCCAGATCCGCCCGACCATGGGCCGCGAGGTCCATCACCACGAAAGCGATGTCCGCAACGCAGTCGATCCAGCGCAAGGCGGGGTTGAACTCAAGGGCGTCGAACAGCTGGGCCTGGCCATCGATGAGCGCAATGTTGGCCAGGTGCAAATCGCCATGGCATTCGCGCACCCGACCGGCTGCCCGCCGCGCCTCGAACGTGGGGGCCAGGGCTTGCCCCTCATGCTGACACCAGATGGTCACCTGCGCCAGCAATGGCCCCTGACCAGGCAGTGCGCCTGCCACGGAGGGGAGCAGAGCCGCCAGGCAGTCACCCACCGGCGCTTGCACCGCCGCTGCTGTGCCCCAGATGGTGGCGCCTGCGGCGACGGCGGCCGTGGCATGAAACTGCGCCACATGGCGCGCCAGCTGGTCGATCTGCGAAGGCGACACGCGCTGCTCATCCAGTGCGGTGGCGAGCAGTGCCGCCTGGGCAAAACGCCGCATCCACACGGCGGGCTCGGCGCCTGGCGGAGCGTCTTGCCATTGCACCAGCCGAAGGGTGGCAGGAGCATCTTCTGCAGCACCGGCCACCAAGCCGACAAGGCCCAGGTAAAGGCCCGGCGCCGTGCGGCGGTTGATGCGCAGCTCTTCCTCGCAGGCCGCATGCCGCAGCGCCTGGGTGCTGAAGTCCAGAAAGTCCAGCTGCAATGGCTTTTTGAACTTGTAGGCAAAGTCACCGGCCAGCAGCACCCAGGAGATGTGGGTCTCGATGCATTCCACCGGCCCCATCAGGTCTGCAGGATAGGGAAAAGCCTGCGGTTGCTGCAGCAGCATGCGCACGCGCTGCTCGGCGGTGGCAAATTGTGCCGACAGATCGGTGGATGGAGGCATGGAACGGATGAGAGGCTGGTGCATCGGCACCCAAGCGCAGGTGCAAAAAGGTGCGATGCCACCCAGCGGGTGGCGGGGAACTGGCCCTCAGTGTGGGCGCTGCTGGCCGCTTGTCAACCCGGCCAGCGCAAACGATAGCCAGCAAACCGCCAGCACCCCGCAAGCGGATGGCCAGCAGATGGCGGGCAACTATAGAAAAGCGTGACTGCTGGGGACTGACAGGTCCGACAGCTGCGAATCGCCTTTGGCAATGGGCTCCTCAACCACCACCTGGTTGCGCCCGCCCTCCTTGGCCATGTACATGGCGGTGTCTGCCCTCGAGAAGAACTCCAGCACCGACTCGCCCAGCACATACTGGGTCACACCAATGGACACCGTCACGCGGCCTTTGAGCAGGCCCGTCCAGGCGTGCGACTCGACCTGGGCCCGTATGCGTTCGCAGGTATTGAGCGAGGGCAGCAGCGAAGTGGCAGGGAAGATCAGCAAAAACTCCTCGCCACCGTACCGCCCAAACACGTCGCCGCCGCGCACGCCCTGCTGCGCAATGCGTGCAAAGGTGCGCAACACCTCGTCGCCACCCAGGTGGCCCAGTTCGTCGTTGATGCGCTTGAAATGGTCGATGTCCAGCACGGCCAGGCACAGCGGAATCCCGCTTTCGTCGGCGAGCTGTTTTTGTTCTTCGAGCGCCGCCAGGATGTAGCGGCGGTTAAAACAGCCCAGCAAGGTGTCGCGCTGCGCGTCTTCCTGGATGTTCTTGATCTTGCGGCTGGCCTGGTAGAGGCTGCGGTACAACCGCTGCACGCGGCCCATGAGCACGATGAACGCGGGCACGGAGACCGCCAGCGCCAGCAGGTGCATCAGCTCCAGCCGCAGCAGGGCATCGTTGCCCTGCTCTGCGTAGTGCGCGGCTGCCACTGCCGCATAAGCGCACAACACCCCGGCCGTCAGCACCAGCAACGTGCGCCGGGGTACGGTAAAGATGCCATAAGCCACTGCCACAAACATGAAGGGGGCCAACAGAATCTGCGTGACAGGCTCCAGGTAGAACAACCCCAGCATGCCACTGATGGAAGCCACCACGATGCCCAGCTTGAGATGGCGCAGCCGCAGTTTTTGGTGCAGGCCCAAACGAAACAAGGCACCAAACACCGCGAAGCCCGCCGCCGTCAGACCGGCCAGCACCCACAGCACCTGGGCTCCCACCACGCCCAAACCATAAAACCCCAGCAGGGCCAAGGCGTACAGGCCAATGAGCCCCGCCACAGCCCACCACTTGGACTGCGCACTGCGTTCTCCCCGGGGGCCAAAGCCATCCAGCGCACGCCGTCCAGGTCGCACGGCGACAGACGACGAGTCGTCGAACTCCAGCACGGCATCGGTCAACGGGAAGGCATCCGTCGCCGAAAACAGGTTTTTGCGTCCAAAAAGCATGTGGTGGCGGGCTCTGGCCTGGATATGTGGGTGGGCGGTGCAGCAACACACGCGCAGCACCCGTCAGACAAATCGCAGGATCTTACGCGTGGCTGACAGAATCGAACTGCGCGTTTTCCAGTAGCCCAGGCGACAGGGACCGCCCCCTGCGATTCAGGCCACCACCACCCGCTGACGCGTCCACCAGCCCTCCACGCTGTACACCAGCAGCGCGGCCCAGATCAAAACAAAACCCACCAGGCGCGCGGGCTGAAAGGCCTCGTGGTAGACCCACACCCCCAGCGCAAACTGAAGACTGGGCGAGATGTATTGCAAGATGCCCAGCGTGGACATGGGGATGCGCCGCGCGCCCGCAGCAAACAGCAGCAAAGGTATGGCCGTCATGGGCCCGGCCAACAACAACCAGCCCACGGTGGACATGTCGCCCTGCACCAGAGCGCCCTGTCCTTGCCAGCTCCACCAGGCCAGAATCACTGCAGCCACCGGCGCCAGCATCAGGGTCTCCAGGGTGAGCCCCTCCAGCGCGCCCAGCACCGCCACCTTGCGCAGCAGGCCATAGAAGCCAAAGGTCAGGGCCAGCACCAGCGCGATCCAGGGCAGGCGCCCTGCCTGCACCGCCAGCCACAGAACGCCGGCCGCAGCCACCGCCACGGCCAGCCACTGCCCCGGCCGGGGGCGCTCGCGCAGGAACACGAAGCCCAGCGCCACATTGACCAGCGGCAGGATGAAATACCCCAGACTGGCATCGACCACATGGTGGTTCTGCACCGCCCACACATAGGTCAGCCAGTTGCCCGACAACAGCACCGCTGACAACGCAAACGCCCCAAGCACCCGCGGCTGGCGCACCACAGACGCCATCCATGCCCATTGCCTGCGCACGGCCAGCAGCGCCAACACCACCACCAGCGACCACAGTGTGCGGTGCATCACGACCTCCAGAGAGGGCACGTCGGCCACTTGCTTGAAGTACAGGGGAAACAAGCCCCATGCAACATAAGCCAGCGCGGCGTAGAGGATTCCGGTATTCATGCGCGAAAAGCCCGACAAGGGGTGAATGGAGAAAAGCCGACGACGCAGGACCCGACAGCGCCAGAAAAAATCCCTGTCAGCCCAAAGGCAAACAGGGATAGCGGACATGTCCACCGCACCAGCAGACCCGTACGGGCCTGCCGGAAGGTCAGACGTTGAAGAGGAAGTTCAGAACGTCGCCATCCTTGACCACGTATTCCTTGCCTTCGG
>NZ_JADHVT010000091.1 GCF_016783915.1 Acidovorax sp. | reverse complement strand
CCAGCTCGCACCTGCCGAACCGCCTCCAGTTTGAACTCCCGCGTGTACTGCGCACGCACTTGCTTGTCACTCATTGCTCAACTCCTTGTCGGTATTTTCAACAAGGGTTAAGAACTCCACTTTTCAGGGGCAACCTCACTGCGACCCATGCGAGGCCAGCGAGAACCACCGGTCAATGTTGATCCTCGATTGAACCTTGCCGCGCGTGCGCTTTGTATGACGATCAATGATCTTGCCCATCCCAAATCCCTCTTTGAGTAAGGGATTGTAGAAAGCGAAGGCGAAATGTAGAAACGCCCCAGAACCCTTTCGGGCGCTGGGGCGCATAAACACTGGTGGCCTGGGGCGGAATCGAACCACCGACACAAGGATTTTCAATCCTCTGCTCTACCGACTGAGCTACCGGGCCTGAGCCTCAAATTATAGCCAGAAAAATCAGCGCTTCCGGCAAAAGGCATAAATTAATTGATCAGCCGCGCTTGCCGCGCCCTAGATCCACACCCAGCTGGCGCAGTTTGCGATACAGGTGTGTGCGCTCCAGACCCGTCTTTTCGGCCACGCGGGTCATGGAACCGCCTTCGCGGGCCAGGTGGAACTCAAAGTAGGCCTTCTCAAAGCCGTCACGCGCCTCGCGCAGGGGGCGGTCCAGATCGAAACCCTGGTGGGCGTGCGGGCCGGGGTCAACCCCTGCCATCACCGCCGAGACGGCTGGCAGCTGCGAGAAGGTCGGATCGGCCGGGACGGCAGCGGGTGCAGCCACGGCCGCCACGGGCGCGGCCTGGTGGGCGGCGTTGCGGGCCAAGCCCTGCTCCACAGCCTTGAGCAGCTTTTGGAGGGTGATGGGCTTTTCGAGGAACGAGAAGGCGCCGATGCGGGTGGCTTCCACCGCCGTGTCGATGGTGGCGTGGCCGCTCATCATGATGACCGGCATGGTCAGCACACCGGCAGTGGCCCACTCCTTGAGCAACGAGACGCCGTCGGTGTCGGGCATCCAGATGTCCAGCAGCACCAGGTCATAACTGTTGCCTGCCCGGGCGGCTCTGGCCTGGGTCGCATTTTCTGCGAGGTCTACGCTGTGACCTTCGTCGTTCAGGATTTCCGACAGCAGATCACGAATGCCGAGCTCATCGTCGACCACCAGAATGTTTGCCATGTGTGTTGAAGTGCCTTGGGGGTACTGCGGGGCGGTGTTGTTATGACGCCACCGCTGGTTCAGGGGCGAATGATAACGACACTTGGGCGCCGCGCACCACGCCGTCTTCGGTACGGTTGGACAGTTCTATGCGCGCGCCGTGCTCATCTGCGATCTTTTTGACCACGGCCAAACCCAGACCAGTGCCACGTGGCTTGGTGGTGACGTAGGGCTCGAACGCGCGCTGCAGGATATGCGACGGAAAGCCCCCGCCGCTGTCCGACACGGTGAGCCGCACGCGGCGTGACGATTCGCTCCAGCGGGTGCTGATGCGCACCGGCGGCACTGGCTCCGAGGCCCCGGCGCGGGCCTGCTCGGTCGAGTCCTGGGCGTTCTGCAGCAGGTTGTGCACGACCTGGCGCAACTGCTGGGCATCGCCCGCAATCCAGGGGCAGCGCGGGTCCAGCTCGGCTTCTACAGGCACGGTGGCATTTTCTGCACCATACAAATGGAGCACGTCGGCGACCAGCGCGTTGAGATCCAGTGCGTGCAATTCTGCTGCGGGCAAACGCGCGTAATCGCGGAACTCGTTGACCAGCCGCTTCATGGCATCGACCTGATCGACGATGGTTTTGACGGACTTGGCGAGGATGGCCTGTTCAGGGTCTGGCAGCTTGCCCGACAGCTTCATTTCGAGCCGCTCGGCGGAGAGCTGGATGGGGGTCAGCGGGTTCTTGATTTCGTGCGCCAGCCGGCGCGCCACCTCGCCCCAGGCCTGTGCGCGCTGGGCCGAAACGATTTCCGAAATGTCGTCAAAAACCAACAGTCGGGTGGCGTCGGGCAACTCGGCGCCCCGGGCAACCAGGCTGGTGGCGTGCTGCCCGGCTCCGCCGGATGAGGCATGCAGCTCAAACGGCTGCTGCCAGTGGTCCAGGCCGTGGCGTTCATGGTCACCCAGAAACGCATCGAAATGGCCCTGGACCGACGCGGCAAACTCTGCAAGACCGGGCACGTCAGACAGTGACCGCCCCTCATACGCGGCCATGGGCGCGCGCAGGATACGGGTGGCGCCCGGGTTGGACGAGCGGATCAGCCCCTGTGCGTCCAGCACAATGACGCCCGCCGTGAGGTTGTCCAGAATGGTCTGCAGGTTGGCGCGGGAGGCATCGACCTCACCCATGCTCTGCTCCACCGCCTGGCGCGCGTCTGCCAATTGCTGCGTCATGAGTGCAAACGAGCGCGTCAGCCCCCCCAGCTCATCCTTGCTTTGCAGCGCGGCCTTGGGGCTCAGGTTGCCAGCCGCCACCTCGCGCACCCCTTCGGCCAGTACCAGCAGCGGCCGCGCCAGCTGGTTGCCCAACAACACTGCCAGCAACACCGCACCGAACACAGCGAGGAACAGACTCAGCGTGAGCGTGCCCACATACATGCGACGCAGCCCGCCCCGCGCCAGCGCACGTTCCTGGTATTCGCGGTTGGCCTCCTGCACCGCAATGGCGTTGGCCACCAGGGCAGGCGGCAGGGGCAAGGTGGCTTGCAGGTAGCGCGGCTCCATCAACAGGCCCACGCTGGGGCTGCTGACCAAGGCCAGCACCTTGACCCGCGCATTCTGCGCGGCGGCGGGGTCGGCAATGTCGTCCAGCCCTTCAATCTGCGCGGTGGCGCGCTGCTGGCGTGCAGTGCGCAGCAAGGCAGCGCCTGGTCGCTCCGGATTGAGGCTGAACCGCGACTGCCCCACGCTGGCCACCGCCTGGCCGGACGCGTTCCAGAGCACCACGTCGGTCGCGCCGAGCTGATCGCGGATCCGCTCCAGCACCAGGCCTGCAGCGGCATCGGGCACCTGGGCCACCTGGGCACTGGCATTGCGGGTTTTGGCGGCCATATCCGTGGCCAGCGAATCCAGCGACACACGGGCGAGGTTGACGCCTGCAGACAGCGCCCCCTCCACCTTGACGTCAAACCAGCTTTCGATGGAGCGCGTGACGAACTGGTAAGACACCACATAGATCAGCAGTCCCGGCATCAGCCCCACCAGCGCAAAGATGGCGGCCAGCTTGACCAGCAGGCGGCTGCCAAAACGCCCCCGGCGCAGCCGCAGCCCCAGGCGCACGGCCACCCAGCCCAGCACCAGGAGCAGCAGCAGCGCCACAAACACGTTGACGCCAAACAGCCAGGCGTAGTTGCGCTCGTACAGCACCCGGTTGTTGGTGGCCAGCGTCAACAGGAACAGCAGCACCATGCCGATGGCCGACATGATGGCGGCGCCAACGCCCACGGCCCAGCGCACCGCGCGGGACTGACGAGCTGTAGCGTGGGTCGATGCCGAAACGCCGGATGATGAGGGGCGGGAACTCACTTGGCAGGCCCTGCACCGAGGCGCTGGCTGCGGGACACCAGCAGGTTCCAGCCCGACCGGCCGACCGCGCCGATCTGGAAGGGCCTGGGCAGCTGCGACATGTCCAGGCGGAAGCGGAAATTCACCGTATGTACGGCATCAGACTCGATCACATCACGTTCAGCGATCTTCCAACGGGAAAATCGCTGAATCGATGACAGGGCATCGGCGTAGCTATCGAAGTTCTGCCCCAAAACCACCCCCAGGCCGCTGTTGGTGAAGGGCGTCGAAGAGATGTTCAGTCGCCACCGGCGGGTGAGCGGCTGGTAGCTCAGACGGAAGTACCGGGTGGTTTCAGCCACCTGCCGGTCCGACCAGTACCAGCGGTCTCGCAGTACCTGTGCATCGGCCACGAAGAACATGGGAATGCCTTTTTGCAAGGCATCCTCCGCCAGCTCGGGCAGTTCAAACTGCAGGGTGGCACTCAGGTACAGACCGTCATCACCCCGGTCCAGGCGCAGGTCGCCCACCTGGGTGGAGGCTGTCTGCGCTGCCGCTACCTGCGGCCCCAGACAGAGAAGCACCCCACAAAACAGTGCAAACCACGCACACACCAGCAACCAGCGCCCCCCACGGGGCTCATTGCGCCGATTTTTGCAACAGTGCGTAAAAAAAGCCGTCGTGATCACCGTTCAGATTGTCCGGGACAGCCCCGCCCTTGTCCGCGTTGCCGGGAATTAAATGACCCGGCGACGGCAGCAATTGCGCATCGGTGTTGTGTGCAAGAAACGTTTGCACCTGCTCATCGCCCTCTGCCCGAAACACGGAGCAAGTGCAATACAGCAGGCGTCCGCCGGGACGCAGCAGCGGCCACAGGGCCTTGAGCAGGGCTGCCTGCAGGACAGCCAGCTGGGCGATATCAGACTCCCGGCGCAGCCAGCGCACGTCCGGGTGGCGCCGCACGATGCCCGACGCTGTGCACGGTGCGTCGAGCAAGATGGCGTCGAACAACGCACCGCCACACTGCGACTGCCACCAGTCTTGCGGGCGTGCGGCATCGGCCACAAGGACCTGGGCCGTCAGCCCCAGGCGCTGCAGGGTTTCGCCAATGCGGGCGCTGCGCGAGGCATCGATCTCCAGCGCCGTGACCTGCAGGGGAGCCTGCGGGCCGGCCATCTCCAGCAAGTGCGCGGTCTTGCCACCGGGGGCAGCACAGGCGTCGAGCACGCGCAAGGGATGGATCAGGTCCAGCCCTTGCAGTAGCAAAGGGGCCGCCTGTTGCGCAGCAGCGTCCTGCACCGACACCCAGCCCTCGGCAAAGTGAGGCAGCGACTGCACGGGCACGGCTTGGCGTAGCGCGACCCCGTGCTGCCCCACCGCTTCCGCTCCTAAACCAATAGCACTCAAGGCAAGCAAATACTGCGCTACCGGGCATTTTTGTTCATTGACCCGCAACACCATGGGTGCGTGGGCATTGTTGGCGTGCAGGATCTCCTCCCAGTGCTGGGGATGGTCCTTGCGCAGGCGCTGAATCCACCAGTGTGGATGGTTCCAGCGCGCCACTGGATCGTTGTCGGTGGCCGCCACCAGAGCGTCCCGCTCTCGCAAAAAGCGGCGCAGGCAACCATTGATGAACGAAGCTTGCGCGCGTGTGGCTGGGTGGTGCTTGGCCGCCTCCACCGCCTGGTTCACCAGGGTAAAAGGTTCGTAGGGCGATGCGTGCGGATCCCAGCACAGCGCCAATGCACTGCACAGCAGGGCATCGGCGGCAGGAGCTGGGGCGCGGGCGGCCAGCTGGCGGCGCAAGGCCTCGGCCCGCCCAGCCTGCCGCAGCACCTGGAACAGCAAAGCCTGCACGCCGGGGCGCAACGCGGTCTCTACGGCCGCCAGCGCTGTCGTGCCGGACTGCCCTCCGCGAATCGCCTGCAAGGCGCCAGCCACTGCTGTCAGCAACCGCCACAGAGGAACAGGTGTGGTACTCGGCGAGGTCGCCCCGTCGGATGGGACCGCAGCAGAACTCGCCCGCGGAGACTGCTGGCCGGAGCCTGCGCGCGCGGGGCGCTGCGCATGGTCACCGGTGCGACGAGGGCGGTTGTGGGGAGGTGGAGTCATCGTGATCCTGAAAACGGGTTACAGCGCGCGTGCCGCCTTGAACCCGAACACCCAGGCCAGCAGGCTGGCCGGAAACTGGGCAATGGCACTGTTGTACTGCACCACGGCCTCATTGAACACCCGAATCGCTTGCTCGTTCTGGACGGCGTGTTCCTCCCAGCGAACCTGCCACACGGACAACAACACCACGGGCGAAGACCCGGGGACGACGCCAGGGTCGCCCGCGGAAGCCAGCGCTACCGGCTGCGCAGGGTCGTCCACCAACTTTTGCAAGGCGGTGGCCCAGGTAGCGCGAAGCACTTCCCGGGCGGCCGTCAATGCAGCCACCGCGTCATCCTGCAGCGGGCGGGCGCGTGCCACGGCCAAAGAGGCGCTGAATTGGGTCACTGCGCCCTGCAGCGCGGCCAGCTCTTGCGCGCCCCCGTCGGCCAGCAGGCTGCCGCGCTGTACCGTCTGCGCTGCCCCGAACTCGCCGAGCAACGCCACCAGCCGCACCATGTGCGCATCAAAACTGCCGAACGACTGAACAACGGCCGAACGCAAGCGCATCAGACGGTTGTAGGCCCCCAGGGCCCAGAACAGAAAGACGGCAAAAGCAATCCAGAAAAGGGGCGACGACCACAGCATGCACAGTTGCCGGAGCGGATACTGCTGCACCCGTCGCGGCCCGAAAAACAGAAAGTTGAAACAAACGACGGGCGGTGAAAAGACACGCGTCCATCAAAAACGCCCCCGGCCTGCCTGGGACAGGACGGGGGCGCTGTGGCGACCGCAGCAGGGCCGGGAATGGGCCTTGCTGTTTTCTATCAGTCTGCCGCTGCGTCGGTGGCAGTGACGCTGCCACTGTCCACATCCGAGGCGTCCGACTGGGCTGCCATTTCGGCGGCTTCGGCTTCGGCGATGGCGCGGCGCTCGGCGTCGTCCATGGCGTCCTTGGCCTTGCGTGCCTGGTGGTAGGCCAGACCCGTACCTGCAGGGATCAGGCGACCCACGATCACGTTTTCCTTCAGGCCACGCAGCTCGTCGCGCTTGCCCATGATGGCAGCCTCGGTGAGCACGCGGGTCGTTTCCTGGAAGGAAGCGGCCGAGATGAACGAGTCGGTAGACAGCGATGCCTTCGTGATACCCAGCAGCAGGTTGCTGTAGGTCGCGGGGATCTTGCCCTCAGCTTGCAGTGCCTCGTTGGTGTTCAGGATCTCGGAGCGCTCGACCTGTTCACCGCTGATGTAGTTGGACTCACCGATGTTCTCGACCACCACACGGCGCAGCATCTGGCGAACGATCACTTCAATGTGCTTGTCATTGATCTTCACGCCTTGCAAGCGATACACGTCCTGCACTTCGTCCACGATGTAGCGCGACAGCTCTTCGATACCCAGCAGGCGCAGGATGTCTTGCGGGTCGGCTGGGCCGTCCACAATCGATTCGCCCTTGTTGACCACTTGGCCTTCGTGCACCAGGATGTTCTTTTCCTTGGGCACAAGCTCTTCGAACACGCGGCCTTCAGGGTCGGTGATCTGCAAGCGGACCTTGCCCTTGGTTTCCTTGCCGAACGACACGGTACCGGTCATTTCGGCCAGCGTGCCCTTGTCCTTCGGAGTACGGGCTTCAAACAGTTCGGCCACGCGGGGCAGACCACCGGTAATGTCGCGGGTCTTCTGGCCTTCGACCGGAATACGCGCCAGCACTTCGCCGGGGCCCACGTCCTGACCGTCACGCACCTGAATCAGAGCGCCGACCTGGAAGCCGATGGTCACCGAGTGGTCGGTACCAGGGATCTTCACTTCGTTGCCCTGGGCGTCGATCAGCTTCACCTGTGGACGCACCACCTTGGCAGCACCACGGCGCTTCGGATCGATCACCACCAGCGTGGACAGACCGGTCACTTCATCTACCTGCTTGGCCACCGTCAGGCCTTCTTCGACGTTC
The DNA here is from genome assembly GCF_016783915.1 of Acidovorax sp. Classification (GTDB taxonomy): domain Bacteria; phylum Pseudomonadota; class Gammaproteobacteria; order Burkholderiales; family Burkholderiaceae_C; genus Acidovorax. The sequence continues at coordinate 11,386 of NZ_JADHVT010000091.1, read as the reverse complement.
TCGAACTTGGTCTGACCGGCGAACTCGGTGATGATGGGTCGCGTCAGCGGATCCCAGTTGGCCAGGATCGTGCCGGCCTTGATCTGCTGGTCGGCCTTCACCGTCAGCGTGGCGCCGTAAGGCACCTTGTGGCGCTCGCGCTCGCGGCCATGCTCGTCCTGGATGATGATCTCACCCGAACGTGCAATCACCACCAGCTCGCCCTTGGTGTTGCTCACGTAGCGCATCGTGGCATTGAAGCCGATCACGCCGTTGGACTTGGCTTCCACGCTCGACGCGATGGCAGCACGCGAAGCGGCACCACCGATGTGGAACGTACGCATGGTCAGCTGCGTGCCGGGCTCACCGATGGACTGGGCAGCGATCACACCCACGGCTTCGCCGAGGTTGATCAGGCCACCGCGGCCCAGGTCACGGCCGTAGCACTTGGCGCACAGGCCGTAGCGGGTTTCGCAGGTCAGGGCCGTGCGCACCTTCACTTCGTCCACGCCAGCCGCTTCCAGCTCTTCGATCAGGTCTTCGTCCAGCATCACACCGGCTTCGACCAGCACCGAGCGGTTCTCGGGGTGCAGCACATCTTCAGCTGCAGTGCGGCCCAGGATACGCTCGCGCAGCGATTCGATCACTTCACCGCCTTCGACGATGGCGCGCATCAGCGAACCATTGGCCGTGCCGCAATCCTCTTCGGTCACGACCAGGTCCTGCGTCACGTCCACCAGACGGCGGGTGAGGTACCCGGAGTTCGCCGTCTTCAGCGCCGTGTCGGCCAGACCCTTACGGGCACCGTGGGTGGAGATGAAGTACTCCAGCACGTTCAGACCTTCTCGGAAGTTCGCGGTGATAGGCGTTTCAATGATCGAGCCGTCTGGCTTGGCCATCAGACCCCGCATACCGGCCACCTGACGGATCTGGGCAGCGGAGCCCCGGGCACCGGAGTCGGCCATCATGTAGATGGAGTTGAACGACTCCTGATCCACTTCCTTGCCGTGGCGGTCCATGACCTTCTGCTTGGAAAGCTGGGCCATCATTACCTTGGACACTTCGTCGCCGGCCTTGCCCCAGATGTCCACCACCTTGTTGTAACGCTCGCCAGACGTCACCAGACCGGACACGTACTGCTGCTCGATCTCTTTGACTTCCTTCTCGGAGCGCTCGATGATGCCGGCCTTCTGTGGCGGCACCAGCATGTCGTCAATGGCAATCGAGATACCGGCGCGCGTGGCCAGGCGGAAACCGTTTTGCAGCAGCTTGTCTGCAAACACCACGGTTTCCTTCAGGCCGCACTTGCGGAAGCTCACGTTGATGAGCTTGGAGATTTCCTTCTTCTTCAGCGCCTTGTTCATGTTGCTGAACGGCAGGCCCTTGGGAAGAATTTCGGACAGCAGCGCACGGCCCGCAGTGGTTTCCACGAGCGAAGTCGACGGCACGAACTCGCCCGTTTCCTTGTTCTTCGTCCACTCGGTCATGCGCACCGTGATCTTGGCAGCCAGCTCGACCTCGCCCGCATCCAGCGCGCGTTGCACTTCACCGGTGTCGGCAAACACCAGGCCTTCGCCCTTGCCGTTGATGCGGTCGCGGGTGGCGTAGTACAGGCCCAGCACCACGTCCTGCGAAGGAACGATGGAGGGCTCGCCCGAAGCCGGGAATAGCACGTTGTTGGAGGCCAGCATCAGCGTGCGGGCTTCCATCTGCGCTTCCACCGACAGCGGGACGTGAACAGCCATCTGGTCACCGTCGAAGTCGGCGTTGAAGGCCGCGCAAACAAGCGGGTGCAGCTGGATGGCCTTGCCTTCGATCAGGATGGGTTCAAAGGCCTGGATACCCAAACGGTGCAGCGTAGGCGCACGGTTCAGCATCACGGGGTGTTCCTTGATGACCTCTTCCAGGATGTCCCACACCACGGGGGTGCCGGATTCGACTTCCTTCTTGGCGGCCTTGATCGTCGTAGCGATGCCCATGGCTTCGAGGCGCGAGAAGATGAAAGGCTTGAACAGCTCCAGAGCCATCAGCTTGGGCAGGCCGCACTGGTGCAGCTTGAGCGTTGGGCCCACGGTAATCACGGAACGACCGGAGTAGTCCACGCGCTTGCCCAGCAAGTTCTGACGGAAACGGCCCGACTTACCCTTGATCATGTCGGCCAACGACTTCAGAGCACGCTTGTTGGCGCCCGTCATGGCCTTGCCACGGCGGCCGTTGTCCAGCAGCGAGTCCACGGCCTCTTGCAGCATCCGCTTTTCGTTGCGGGCGATGATTTCAGGGGCCTTCAGTTCCAGCAGACGGCGCAGACGGCTGTTGCGGTTGATAACGCGGCGGTACAGGTCGTTCAGGTCAGAGGTCGCGAAGCGGCCGCCGTCCAGAGGCACCAGCGGACGCAGGTCCGGCGGCAGCACGGGCAGCACTTCCAGCACCATCCACTCGGGCTTGATACCGGACTTCTTGAACGCTTCGAGCACCTTCAGGCGCTTGGCGTTCTTCTTGACCTTGACTTCGGAGCCGGTCAAGTCGCCACGCAGGCGTTCGATCGACAGGTCGATGTCGATGGATTCGAGCAGGTCCTTGATACCTTCAGCGCCCATCTTGGCGATGAATTCGTCGCCGTATTCCTTGCGCTTTGCGTCGTAGTCGTCCTCGGACATGATGCTGAACTTCTTCAGCGGAGTCATGCCGGGGTCGGTCACCACGTAGGCTTCAAAGTACAGCACGCGTTCGATGTCGCGCAGCGTCATGTCCAGCACCAGACCCAGACGCGATGGCAGCGACTTCAGGAACCAGATGTGGGCGCAAGGCGCGGCCAGGTCGATGTGGCCCATGCGCTCGCGGCGCACCTTGGTCTGCGTGACTTCAACGCCGCACTTCTCGCAGATCACACCGCGGTGCTTGAGGCGCTTGTACTTGCCGCACAGGCATTCGTAGTCCTTGATAGGACCAAAAATCTTGGCGCAGAACAGGCCGTCACGCTCGGGCTTGAACGTACGGTAGTTGATGGTTTCGGGCTTCTTCACTTCGCCGAAAGACCACGAACGGATCTTTTCGGGCGAAGCCATGCCGATACGGATGGCATCGAAATGCTCGTCCGGCGTGAATTGCTTGAACAGGTCGAGTAGCGATTTCATAGTGACTCTTTCCTTTTCTGCTTAGGAGCGTTCCAGCTCGATGTCCAGGCCCAGCGAACGGATTTCCTTGACCAGCACGTTGAACGATTCCGGCATGCCGGCTTCGATGGCGTGTTCGCCCTTGACGATGGATTCGTACACCTTGGTACGGCCCACCACGTCGTCGGACTTCACGGTCAGCATTTCCTGCAGCACGTAGGCGGCGCCGTAAGCTTCCAGCGCCCACACTTCCATTTCCCCGAAACGCTGGCCACCAAACTGCGCCTTACCACCCAGCGGCTGCTGCGTGACGAGCGAGTAAGGACCGGTCGAGCGGGCATGCATCTTGTCGTCCACCAAGTGGTGCAGCTTCAGGTAGTGCATGTAGCCGATGGTGGTCGGGCGCTCAAAGCGCTCGCCCGTGCGGCCATCAAACAGATAAGCCTGTGTGCGGGTCGGTGTCAGGCCCTTGCGCTCTGCGATGTCGTCTGGGTAGGCGATCTTGAGCATGTCCTTGATTTCTTCTTCCGAAGCACCATCGAACACGGGGGTGGCGTAAGGCACACCGCTCGTCAGATTTTCCGCCATGGCCATCAGGTCGTCGTCGCTCAGTTGCGACAGGTCTTCCTTGCGGCCGCGCGAGTTGTACACCTCTTCCAGGAACGTGCGCAGTTCAGACGCCTTGGCCTGCTCCTGGAGCATGTTGCCAATGCGCTGACCAATGCCCTTGCCGGCCCAGCCCAGGTGGACTTCCAGCACCTGACCGATGTTCATCCGCGAGGGCACGCCCAGCGGGTTCAGAACGATGTCGGCAGGCGTGCCGTCGGCCATGTAGGGCATGTCCTCGACCGGAACGATCTTGGACACCACACCCTTGTTACCGTGGCGGCCGGCCATTTTGTCACCAGGCTGCAGACGGCGCTTGACGGCAAGGTACACCTTGACCATCTTAAGCACGCCAGCTGGCAGCTCGTCGCCTTGCGTGAGCTTCTTGCGCTTTTCTTCAAAGGCTAGGTCGAAGCTGTGGCGCGTTTGCTCCAGCGCGTTCTTGATGGATTCGAGCTGGGTGGCGACTTCGTCTTCCGCAGGGCGGATGTCGAACCAGTGGAACTTCTCGACGGAAGCCAGATAGGCCTTGTCGATCTTCGTGCCCTTGGCGAGCTTCTGTGGGCCGCCGTTGGCCACGCGGCCGGTCAGCAGCTTCTCGATACGATCAAAGGCGTCGGCCTCCACAATGCGCAGCTGGTCGTTCAGGTCCAGACGGAAGCGCTTGAGTTCATCGTCGATGATCTGCTGGGCGCGCTTGTCACGCTGGATGCCTTCACGTGTGAACACCTGCACGTCGATCACCGTGCCCGACGAACCCTGGTCCACGCGCAGCGACGTGTCCTTCACGTCGGAAGCCTTCTCGCCGAAGATGGCGCGCAGCAGCTTCTCTTCAGGCGTGAGGGTGGTTTCGCCCTTGGGCGTGACCTTGCCGACCAGCGTGTCGCCGGGTTGCACTTCGGCGCCCACGTAGATGATGCCGGACTCGTCCAGACGGTTCAGTTGCTGTTCCGACAAGTTCGGAATGTCGCGTGTGATTTCTTCTGCACCCAGCTTCGTGTCGCGAGCCATCACGACCAACTCTTCGATGTGGATCGAGGTGTAGCGGTCTTCGGACACCACGCGTTCGGAGATCAGGATCGAGTCTTCGAAGTTGTATCCGTTCCAGGGCATGAACGCGATCAGCATGTTCTGGCCGATGGCGATTTCGCCAAAGTCCGTCGATGCACCGTCGGCCACGACGTCACCCTTGACCAGCTTGTCACCCTTCTTGACGATAGGACGCTGGTGGATGTTGGTGTTCTGGTTGGAACGCTGGTACTTGATGAGGTTGTAGATGTCCACACCCACTTCACCGGCCACGGCTTCGTCGTCGTTCACGCGGACCACGATACGGGTGGCATCGACGTAATCCACGATACCACCACGTGTGGCGGTCACGACGGTGCCCGAATCCACAGCGGCCACACGTTCAATGCCCGTACCGACGAGGGGCTTTTCAGGGCGCAGCACAGGCACGGCCTGGCGCGACATGTTGGCGCCCATCAACGCGCGGTTCGCATCGTCGTGCTCCAGGAATGGCACCAGCGAGGCAGCCACCGACACGATCTGCGCAGGCGAAACGTCCATGTACTGCACGCGGTCTGCGCCGCACAGAATCGACTCACCCTTTTCACGGGCGGAGACCAGTTCGCCCGTCAGGCGCCCGTCCTTGTCGAGCTGCGCATTGGCCTGCGCAATCACATACTTGCCTTCTTCGATCGCCGACAGGTAGTCAATATCGTTGGTCACCTTGCCGTCGACCACACGACGGTACGGGGTTTCAATGAAACCGTACTCGTTCAGGCGGGCGTACAGGGCCAGCGAGTTGATCAGACCGATGTTCGGACCTTCAGGCGTTTCGATAGGGCAGACGCGGCCGTAATGGGTCACGTGCACGTCACGCACTTCAAAGCCTGCGCGCTCACGGGTCAAACCGCCTGGGCCCAGAGCGGACACACGGCGCTTGTGCGTGATTTCGGCCAGCGGGTTGGTCTGGTCCATGAACTGCGACAGCTGCGAAGCGCCGAAGAATTCCTTCAAGGCGGCCGAAATCGGCTTGCTGTTGATCAGATCATGGGGCATCAGAGGCTCTTGCTCGGCCTGCCCCAGACGTTCCTTCACAGCCTTTTCGATACGGGCTAGGCCGGTGCGGTACTGGTTTTCGGCCAGTTCGCCCACGCAACGCACGCGGCGGTTGCCCAGGTGATCGATGTCATCGACTTCGCCGTTGCCGTTGCGCAGGTCCACCAGAATCTTGACCACAGCCAGGATGTCCTCGTTGGACAGCACCATGGGGCCGGTGGATTCGTCGCGGCCGATCTTGGCGTTGAACTTCATGCGGCCCACGCGCGACAGGTCGTAGGTGTCAGGGTTGTAGAACAGGCGCTGGAAAAGGGCCTGCACGGCGTCTTCGGTCGGCGGCTCGCCGGGGCGCATCATGCGGTAGATGGCCACACGGGCAGCGAACTCATCCACCGTTTCATCGATGCGCAGGGTCTGCGAAATGTAGGCGCCCTGATCCAGTTCGTTCGTGTAGATGACCTGCAGGTCTTGCACGCCGGCAGAACGCAGCTTCTTGAGAAGCGCTTCGGTCAGTTCCTCATTGGCCTTGGCGATGATTTCGCCTGTGTCAGCGTCCACAATGTTGCGGGCGACCACGCGGCCAACCAGGAAGTCTTCGGGCACGCTGATGTGTGTGGTGCCAGATTGTTCCAGTTCACGGGTGTGACGGGCTGTGACGCGCTTGTCCTTGGCCACGACCACCTTGCCAGACTTGTCAGTGATGTCGAAACGGGCCACTTCGCCACGCAGGCGTTCGGAGACAAACTCCATCTGCGCGCCGCTGTCCATCAGGCGGAAGTTATCGTTGACGAAGAAGTTCGCCAGGATGGACTCAGGGTTCAAGCCGATGGCCTTGAGCAGGATCGTGACCGGCATCTTGCGGCGACGGTCCACGCGGAAGTACAGGATGTCCTTGGGGTCGAATTCGAAGTCGAGCCACGAACCACGGTACGGGATGATCCGTGCCGAGAACAGCAGCTTGCCCGAGCTGTGGGTCTTGCCCTTGTCATGCTCGAAAAACACGCCTGGTGAACGGTGCAGCTGCGACACGATCACACGCTCAGTACCATTGATGATGAACGAGCCCTTGTCGGTCATCAGGGGCACTTCACCCATGTAGACCTCTTGCTCCTTCACTTCCTTGACCACCTTGGACTGCGACGTCGAGGACTCGCGGTCATAGATGATCAGTTGCACCTTGGCGCGTACTGCCGAGGCGAATGTGAGTCCACGGGTCTGGCATTCACGCACGTCAAACGCGGGCTTTGCCAGGTTGTACTCAATGAATTTCATCTCCACGAAACCGTTGTGGGAGACGATGGGGAAGGCAGCGTCGAATGCAGCCTGAAGGCCTTCGATGGTTCTTTTCTGGGGTGCTGTATCTGCCTGCAGGAAAGCGGTGTATGCGTCCTTCTGCATCTGCAGCAGATAAGGAACTTCGAGCACGCTATCGCGGGTGCCGAAACTTTTGCGAATTCGCTTGCGTTCGGTGTAGGAATAGGCCATGAGATCTCCGGGCAAAGACATGAGTCCTGGGTCTTCGACGACTGACCCGCAAGGAGCGTGGTCCTTACGGGCTTGGCGGTTGGCCACTACCAACCATGGCGGACGGTGATGCGTTGCACATCACCCGAACCAAGGCGTCTTCTGCTGTCGGGGTTGTCAGAAGACACTCGAAAGCCTCGTTGCTAACGGGGCTTACGGGTGCTCTCTGAAAGCACCAAAGGCTGGAGGCCCTTTGAGGAGCACTCCAGCCCTTGAGCAAGACCGAATTACTTGAGTTCGGCCTTGGCGCCGGCTTCCACCAGCTTCTTGACGGCGGCTTCGGCGTCGGCCTTGGCAATGCCTTCCTTGACGTTCTTGGGAGCGCCGTCCACCAGATCCTTGGCTTCCTTGAGGCCCAGACCGGTGATTTCGCGCACTGCCTTGATGACGGACACCTTGTTGGCGCCGGCTTCGGTCAGCACCACGTTGAATTCCGTCTTTTCTTCGGCAGCAGCGGCGCCAGCGCCACCACCAGCGGCAGCAGGAGCAGCCATGGCTGCAGCGCTCACGCCAAACTTCTCTTCAATGGCCTTCACCAGGTCATTGAGTTCCAGAACCGTCATGCTGTCCAGCGCGGTCAAAAATGCGTCTTTATCGAATGCCATTTTGATTTCCTAACAATTGTGTTGGTTGACTGCCCAGCTATCAAGCTGCTGCAGGTTCGGCGGCCGGTGCGGCTGCGCCTTCGCCTTTTTTCGCCGCCAGTGCGCCCAGCACAACGGCCGTACGCGACATGGGGGACATAAGCAAGCCACAAATCTGAGCCAGCAGAACTTCCTTGGAAGGAATGTTGGCCAGTTGCTTCACGCCGTTGACGTCCAGGGCTTTACCACCGAAAGCGCCACCGCGAATCACCAACTTGTCGTTGGTCTTCGCAAAGTCAGCCACCACTTTCGCGGCGGCCACGGCGTCTTCGGAGAAGCCATAGATCAGGGGACCAGTCATCTGGTCAGCCACCACGTCAAACTGGCTGCCTGCCACAGCACGGCGGGCCAGGGTGTTCTTCAGAACACTCAGGCTCACACCCTTGCTGCGTGCATCAACGCGCAGTTTGGTCATGTCGGCGACCGTGATGCCACGGTATTCCGCGATCACAAGCGTTTGAGCTTTAGCGGCGAGGCTGGTCACTTCACTGATGACCGCTTCTTTCTCACTGCGATTAAGACTCAAGGTCTACTCCTTAAATTGCGCATTCAGGTTTGCACCCTTCTGCGCGCTCTTGTTGCAGCGACCAACTGTTTCGGAACGAATTCCACCTGCAGCGGGATCGCCATCTGCGTTGGCCCCACAAGGGGATTAAGTGCGGTGAACCGCACACCAACGGTCTTGGATGGCCTGCAGGCAGGTATTGCACCACCTACAGCCCACCACATCAGGCCCTTGAAAGGCCCGAAGATTTCTTATCGCAATTACGCTGCGATGGATTGCGTATCCACGCGGACGCCAACGCCCATCGTGGAGGACACAGCGACCTTGCGCAGGTACAGACCCTTGCTCGAAGCTGGCTTGGCCTTGTTCAGTGCGTCGATCAGCGCAGCAAGGTTGCCTTGCAGCTTTTCGTTGTCGAACGAACGGCGGCCAATGGTGCTGTGCACGATACCGGCCTTGTCCACACGGAACTGCACCTGACCAGCCTTGGCGTTCTTCACAGCCGTGGCAACGTCAGGAGTCACGGTGCCAACCTTGGGGTTAGGCATCAGACCACGAGGACCCAGAATCTGGCCCAGGGTACCCACAACGCGCATGGCGTCAGGGGCAGCGATCACCACGTCGAAAGGCATGTCGCCGGCCTTGACCATGGCAGCCAGGTCGTCCATGCCAACGATATCAGCACCCGCAGCCTTGGCTTCTTCTGCCTTGGCGCCTTGTGCAAACACCGCCACGCGGGTCGTTTTGCCAGTGCCATTGGGCAGCACCACGGCGCCACGCACCACTTGGTCCGACTTCTTGGCATCGATGCCCAGTTGCACCGCCACGTCGATGGATTCATCGAACTTGGCCGTAGCGGCTTCTTTCACGAGCGCCACTGCATCTGCAAAAGCGTACAGCTTGGTGCTGTCAACCTTGCCCTGCAGGGCCTTTTGCTTTTTCGTCAACTTGGCCATTTACAAACCCTCCACCGTCACGCCCATCGAGCGTGCGGAACCAGCCAGCGTACGGACAGCAGCGTCAACGTTAGCAGCGTTCATGTCCTTCATCTTGGTCTTGGCGATCTCTTCGAGCTGTTCGCGCGTGATCTTGCCAACCTTGGTCTTCAGGGCATTGGAAGAACCCTTTTCGAGCTTGATGGCCTTCTTGATCAGAGTCGTCGCAGGCGGCGTCTTGATGATGAAGGTAAAGCTCTTGTCTGCGAACGCCGTGATGACCACGGGCAACGGCAGACCTGGCTCTACACCTTGGGTCTGCGCATTGAATGCCTTGCAGAACTCCATGATGTTGAGACCACGCTGACCCAGTGCTGGGCCAATGGGTGGGGATGGATTGGCCTTACCAGCTGGAACTTGCAGCTTGATAAAACCGACGATTTTTTTCGCCATGCTTTACTCCTGACGGGTCAAAACGCCTGTGTTGCACCATGCAACCACCAGCTCCCCGGGTTAACGACTCACCGAGACGACGTCCGCACCGAGTCGAAAAGTGCGGCATCCAAAACCATTGCCATGACCACCGAAGCAGGTCAGGCTTGTGATCGACAGGCTTATGTCTTTTCGACTTGTCCGAACTCGAGCTCCACAGGGGTCGAGCGGCCGAAAATCATCACGGAGACGCGCACGCGGCTCTTTTCGTAATTGACTTCTTCGACGGAGCCGTTGAAGTCCGTGAAAGGACCTTCCTTGACGCGCACCAACTCGCCCACCATGAACTCGATCTTGTGGCGAGGCTTGTCAGTGCCCTCCTGCATCTGGCTGACGATCTTTTGCACTTCGTCTTCCGAGATGGGCGCCGGACGGTTCTTGGCGCCCCCGACAAAACCAGTTACCTTGTTGGTGTGCTTCACCAAGTGCCAGGTATCGTCATCCATCACCATCTCAACGAACACGTAGCCCGGAAACAAGCGACGCTCCGTCGTCTTGCGTTGGCCGTTTTTCATTTCGACGACTTCTTCGGTCGGCACCAAGATGCGACCAAATTTGTCTTGCATGCCAGAGCGGCCGATGCGCTCCTGGATGTTGCGCTCTACCGCTTTTTCCATGCCCGAATAGGCATGGACAATGTACCAGCGCAGATCTGGATTGGCCGAGGCAGGAGCGCCTGCAGGAGCTTGTGCTCCCGTGATTTCCGCAGCGGTCATCATGACTTTCTCCAACCCAAAATCAAGTCGTACAAGACCCACTCCAGCGTCTTGTCCGTGAACCACAGAAAAAGCGCCATGATCACCACAAAGGCGAACACATAGGCCGTCATCTGCAAGGTCTCCTTGCGCGTGGGCCAGACCACCTTTTTCACTTCGCGCCATGCGTCTTTGGCAAATGCGACGAACTGGCGCCCAGATTCCGACACCAGAAAGACCGCCGCAGCCGCAATCAGCCCGACGATCAACGCCGCCCACTGCACGACAGCGCCCTGCTTGCTCAACAAATAAAAGCCCGCAACTGAGGCAATGACCAACGCCACCACCGCTGCGAGCTTGGCCTTGTCTGCGCCTGTATTGACAGTTTCAACCTGTGAAGTGGCCATCTTTGAGTATTTCCTGCTTCCGATTCACGGCGCCACCTAAGACACCGAAGCCCGCCAGGGTCTGGCGGGCTTGTTGGGGGCCACATTCAAGTGGCAGGGGCAGTAGGAATCGAACCTACAACCTTCGGTTTTGGAGACCGACGCTCTGCCAATTGAGCTATACCCCTGTATACCTTGCTTAATTAAGCAATGATCTTGGCCACGACGCCAGCGCCCACAGTACGGCCACCTTCGCGGATAGCGAAGCGCAGACCTTCTTCCATGGCGATGGGGTTGATCAGCTTGACAGTGATCGACACGTTGTCACCAGGCATGACCATTTCCTTGTCGGCTGGCAGCTCGATAGCACCAGTCACGTCGGTCGTGCGGAAATAGAACTGAGGACGGTAGTTGTTGAAGAAAGGAGTGTGGCGGCCGCCTTC